>JBNGDP010000070.1:0-7488 GCA_049975345.1 Oceanipulchritudo sp.
GTTTCGATTGGATTCCGCTCTACCTATGGGACGCTGACGACCAGATTGACTTCCGGTTGTTCACCACGAGTGACAACTCCACAAGTGGGACGATCAGCGAAATTTACGTGTCCGCCGTAACCGGTCACGCTCAAGGCGACGGCTACCAGACGGATTTGGACCTTACTGGGATTGGTACGGTGCAGGCTGGCAACATCGGTCAGGACCTGTGGATCGAATTCTGGAGCAGCACCGCCGCAGGGGTAGAGGATGTGTCAACCGGCGAATTTGCCCGCGTTGACGACGTGCGCCTCACCGCCGTCCCCGAGCCGGCGACCTACGTTTTGCTGGGCGGGCTTGCGGCCCTTGCCCTTGTGATGGTCCGGCGCCGCCTGAGGGCCTGAGCCCATTGGCCCACTCCCGCAGCGACGCTTTCAAGGCCCGCCTGAGCACAAATCCAGGCGGGCCTTTTCATCTATAAACCCCTTGTTGATTCCCCTTATGTCCCATCCAAAAGTTTGCTTTTCGGTATTCCTCATTGCATCGGCCTGCCTGCCCGCGGCGACCTTGCCGCTGATCGGCCCGGAACTGGGCAACGGCAGCTTTGAAAGCGACGACGGCAGCGGCAGCTCCTCACCGGACGCGCAGTTTGCCGACTGGACGACCGGACTGAATGTCGCGGACAACCAGCGGTTGAACAACAATGCCAGCAGCGGCACATGGTCGGCGGTGATCGGGACAGGGGTCGGCGGCAGGATGGGAATTCTGCAAAACACCGGCTATGTTGTCGCGACGGGGGACCGCTTCAGCCTGAGCTTCGATTGGGCCGACGCGTTCAACTGGGATGACAACGTCGATACCGTCAACTGGCGTCTCCTGACCACCAGCGACGACACCCTGTCCGGGACCGTCACGGAAATTGCCAGCGGGACAAACACCGCCGACGCCAACACCACCAACTTCTCCTACCAGAGCGAAACCTTCACGGGACTGAACGGAATCGTACCGGCGAACCTCGGCCGGACCCTGTGGATTGAAATTTACAGCGCGACGACCACCTTCGACGGCGCGGAAGGTGAATTCGCCCGTGTGGACAACGTCGTTCTGACGGTGGAGACCAGCCAGGGTCCGACTCCGGCAGACCTTGCCCCCGGAATGCTACAGGCATGGTATCCAGCTGAAGAAGACAGCCTTGATTATGGCGACGCCCTGCTCGACGGGACCTGGCTCGCGGGTGAAGCCTACGGGCCGGGGATTGCCGGTGAAGCGGCTTTCTCTTTCAACGGCACCGACGGGGTCGTCCAAATCCCCTTTGCCCCGGATGGCGACTTTACCGTTTCATTTTGGATGCGGACTGCAAGCACCGGCCCCACGGGAACACACTGGCATGACGGAGCCGGCCTGATCGACGGCTCGACAGCCGGCATCAATGACGACTTCGGCGTCAGCCTGCTCGGGGACAGGGTCGCCTTTGGTATCGGAAATCCCGATACAACGGTGCTTTCGGCAACGCCGGTCGCCGACGGCTCATGGCATCACGTGGCGGTGCGACGGAGCGGCCTGTTCGGGCGGATGGAGGTGTTTATCAACGGCCTTGAGGACGCGGAAGCCGCGGGCCCGATCGGGCCGCGGGCCTCCGCCAGCCTGGCCATGGGGGCGCTGCTGAGCGGCGGAGGCCACTATGCCGGGCAGCTGGACGATGTGAGGATCTTTGATGCCTACCTGTCCGACGCCTCCATCGGGCGGCTTTTCACCTCCGCGAATGACTACGATGCCGACGGATCGGATGACCTGACCGAAGCAATCGCGGCCACCGACTGGCTGGATCCCGCTTCGCGCTTTGCGATCGGGAGCTTCGAACTCGACCAGGCCGCTGAAATCGCCGAGCTGCGCACGTCCGGCCGGGCGGGACGCGCCTATCGCCTTGAAAAATCACCGGACCTGTCAGCAGGAAGCTGGTTCGAAGTGGATGCGGTTCCGGCCCTCGACGAGGATGGTGAGGTTGTCTTGACGGATACCGCGGCCGGGCCCGATGCCAGTCCCACCTTTTACCGGATGGGCGCCGAGGGGCGCGGTCCCGCTGTTCCCCGGCGCCCGAACATCGTTGTCATCGTCATGGACGACCTTGGCTGGGCCGATACGAGCAGCAACCCGTCGGCAGTGTCTGAAGCCCATACGCCTCAACTGGACCGCCTCGGTGAGCAGGGCGTTTTCTTTACCAATGCCTACGTAACGGGCCCCATCTGCAGTGCCTCACGCTCCGGTTGGAACACAGGCCGACACCAGAACCGCTGGGACGCAACGGGCAGTTGGCAGCCGGGTCTGCCTTCCTCAGAAGAAACCCTTGCCGAATTGCTCAAGGCGGAAGGGTACACGACCGGCAAGGTGGGGAAGAACGATTTTGGTCCCAACCTGAGATCCCCGGACACCTTCAGTTTTCGAACCTATCCGGGAAATCACGGATATGATTCCTTCGTCGGATTCTCCGCCCACGCGCATGATTTCTGGTTTCATGTTCCCGGGGGGATTAATGTCAACGGCGACAGCGCGCACGCCGGACCGCTCCAGTGGCACGATAACCTCGTCACCCCTTCCGTATTGCCGCAGCGCCGCACCTACACGGGCGCCGATGACCCGGGCAACCTCGATGAGGATCCGGATGATTATTACATGACGGATCTGCTCACCGACGAAGCGATCGCTTTTGTCGAGGCACACGCCGGTGCGGAGGCGCCGTTTTTCCTGAACCTCAGCTACAGCGCGGTCCACCACCTCACACCGCAGGTGCCCCTCAAGTATCTTGAGGCCGAAGCGGCCCGCCTCGGCTGGAGCAGTGTGCCGCCCAGAGCTGAAAAATACGACCCTTCCACGAATACAGCCTCGAATCCATCCGACTACGACGCCTTCTACAATTACTGGAACAAGGTGAACAATGTCGGCGCCGGGGACATGCGGAAGTACTACCTCGCCAACCTGCGGGCCGTCGATGAAAACCTGGGCCGCGTGCTCGACGCACTGGAGGCGGCCGGCATCGCCGATAATACCCTTGTCATCTTTTTCGGGGACAATGGCGGCCCGCCCGAAACGGGTGCCAACAACGGCCCGCTCATGGGCAGCAAGTACAACGTTTTCGAGGGCGGCATCCGGATCCCGTTCTTCGCCCGCTGGCCCGGAAAGCTGCCGGAGGGGGCCATTTACCCGCATGTCGTTTCCGCTCTCGATGTGGTCCCGACCGCCCTGCAGGCCGCCCAGGTCGCAATCCCGCCCGGCGATCTCGACGGGATTTCCCTCCTTGAGCCGGTCAACCTCGGAACCCCGACAGTTGAGGATCGCGACGCTCCGGGCCTGGACGGGCGCACCCTGTACTGGCGTTGGCAGAAAGACAACTGGGCGGTGCGTAAAGGTCCCTGGAAACTGGTCCAGAGTTGGGTCGGGCGCTCCGGGACTTTCACCGACGAGGTCTGGTTCGATTATGGCATCGTCGGTAAGAAGTCCCTCTTCAACCTCGAGGACAGTCCGTCGGAATCGATGGCCAACGACCGCATCACCGCCAACCCGGCCATGGCGGCCGAGCTGGAAGCGTTGTACAACAACTGGAAAAGCGGGCTCTAGTGGTCGGTGGGGTCGCCGCGATCAGTCATGACCGTATCTTTTATGCGTCCGATCTCTTCGTTGAGCTGCGACCCGAGGGGCATGCCACTTTCCACAAAACCCGGCTCTCCGGGCGCATCAAGGCCCGCTTGACCCGGACCCGGTTTTCCTTGAACAAACGTCCATAAAGTGTACGTATCTGTGTATGGCAACAAAGACATTATCAGTGGACGAGGAAGCGTATAAGCGCTTGGTACGGGCCCGTCGCCATGGCCGGGAATCCTTTTCGCAGGTGATCAAGCGGGCAGTATGGGACACGGACAAAAAGCGCTGCGCGGATTTATTGGCGAAGGCGGTGGGGACCGTATCGGAAGAGACCCTGGAGCTGTTGGAAAGAGCCCAGCAGGAGGACAAACCAGCTGAGGACAAATGGGCGCGCTAAGCTTCGATACCAGCTTCCTCATTGATTTTCAAAAGGAGCGTCTGAAAGGAGAAGGGGTTGCCCATGCATTCCTGCGGCACCACGGGGAGTCGGTGGCCTATTTGTCCATCGTGGCCTACGGGGAATACGCGGAGGGCTTTGCGGATCGTTCATCCGGGGCCTTTATCTCGGTGGTGGAATCGTTCGAGCTTTTGATGGTCAACCGCCGCGTTGCCGATCGCTTTGCGGAAATCAGCCGGCAACTGCGGATGGAAGGCCGTTTGATTGGGGCCAACGACCTTTGGATAGCGGCGGTTTCCCTGGTGCATGAACTCCCTTTAGTCACGGGTAATGTGGAGCATTTCCAGAGGGTTCCCGATCTGCAGGTAATCGGGTATCGGTGATGCAACAGGCTGAAAAAAAGCCCCGGGCGGATGCCCGGGACTTTGCGAAGAAAGGATGGTCTGGTGGAGGCCGCTCAGCGCATACGGCGCCGGTAGAGGACCAGCCCGAGAGCCGCAAAGCCGGCCAGAATCGCAAAGGTCGAGGGCTCGGGGACAACATAGATGTCACCGAAATCGTCCGTGAAGCGGACTTCGTCCCAGATGTAAGTGCCTGCGGCACCCCCTTTTGCGGCAGTACCATTGTTATTGGCACCGTAAAAAACATCTGTGAATGCTTGGTTCGCCCGACCAATTTTTGAAGTTATGGTACCGTCTGGTGTGCCCAGGTTGGACAAATCGGGGTTGATCCACGCATTGACAGTGCTGTTGGTCGGACTGGTGCCAGAGCCCTGAATGATCTGCATAAGGAATGCGGTTGTGGTCCCGTCGGTGTTGAAAGAGCTCGAAGCGACGGCTGTAAATGTGTTTGACGCATTATCAAACGCAGAGATCGAAACCCCGGTGCCGGTCATTTGGAAAATGATCTCATTGACGATGGAGCCAGCCGCAAAATACACGTTTGTTTCGCCATCAGTGATCGAGGTGGGGACGCTTCCCAGAGCAAAGACCCAAGACTCGGTGCCCACAGCCGCACCCGTGAAGGGGTCTGCCGTAAACGTTTCCCAAGCTCTGCGGTCGCCAGTGGTACTGAAATCATACGACAGAGCCCCGCCCGTCGCGCCGACAAGGCCGGTGTAGTTGAGGCCAGCCCCAGGGACGTAATCGATGGTTCCGGTGTTATCGCTCCAGCCTTGGCCTGAGAGATCGCTGCCGAAGTCCAGCGTGCTGGCTCCGTAGTCGAAGGACTGGGAATAAATAGCCGCGTGTGAAAAGGATGCCGGCCCGGCGATGGCGCAGAGGGCGGCGAGGGATTTGAATACAGAGGTTGGCTTCATGAGCTTATGTATGATGGTTGATGGGTTTGAGGGTTCGAATGATGGAAATGAATTGAGCGTTTCCCTTTTAAGCGGGGACTATGATAGCCCGCATTCCGCGGTTTGGTGAGACCAATTTCTGGTCGAAACGTCTCGATTTGCGACAAGCCGTCGGGGCGGGCCTGCGGGTCTGCTGACGCGTGGCATGGCAAGGCCCCGAGGGGAATTCCGGGAAGGTGTACGGGATGGCGCGAAGGGGAACCGTATCCATTTTCTGTCACTTGGGGGTGGCCTGTTCTTCGGAAAGGACAAAGAATTGGGGAGAACCTTCCGGGTGGGCGGTTTCGAGCTGGGTTGTGCGGCCGTCGCCGGAAACGGGACCGGCGAACGGCTCCCATGAGGCGATGGGGAGGCTGAGATCGGCGGACCGGAGCAACTGGTACTGATGTCCGGCGAGGCTGTCGAAGGCGAAGCGAAGCGCGTCGGCCTCCACCTGCTGCAGCGTGAGGCGGTGATTGTGCCGGGCGGGGTCGATCAGCTCGATGGTGACCGTGGCCTGTGACTTGCGCCCGTATCCGTCGTGGACAGTGTAGGTAAAGCTGGCGGGCCCTGCCGCGCCCGGATCCGGAATAAAGCGCACGGTGTCTTCCGACCAGATGATCAGTTGCCCGGTGGAGGGCTGCGTGACATGGCCGATCTCGAGGGGATCGTCGTCGGGTTCCAAGTCGTTGTCCGCCGGGTGGAGCATGACGGGCGTTTCCAGCGGAACGCGGAAATGATCGGGCACTGCCTCCGGGGCCGAATTCCACGGGTAGTACACGACCCGCACGGACTGTGTTTGCGAATGCGTACGGCCCCCGGCATCCTCGACCGTGAGGACCACATCGTAAAACCCGCCGGAGGCGTATTGATGAGTGACGACCGGACCGTTTCCGGTATGCCCGTCCCCGAAGTCCCACTGGTAACTCACGATGGGGGCGGCGCCCTCCTTTGAAGAGCCGGCATCAAGGCCAATGGGCTCGCTCACATCGACGGGGTAGGCATCGAGGACAAAGTCGGCGTAGGGCCGGCCGTTCGGGTTCCTGCGGAAGTCGTAGGCGTAAATGCCGTCCATGCCGCGGTAATAGATCCGGCCGTCGACGATGGGGACCGGATTGGGCACGGTGTAGGCGGTGGACATGGGATGGTTGGCGCCCCATTGCCGGATGAGCTGGCCGGTATCCTTGAAGAGGTAGGGGGCGTTGAAGCCGTGTTGCTCATCCGTGGAAAGGAAAACAAGGTTATCCGCCGACATCTGGTTGGATTCCTGACAGCTTTCGCCATACGGCTCGACCAGCTTGATGGTTCCCGTTTCGCGATCGGCGATAACCAGCTCGCGCATTTCATTGACCGGCAGCCATGCCTCGTCCCCGATGATCAGGCCGCCGCCGCCCGAGGCGCCGAAGCTTGTTTTCATCGTATACGACGGATCCAGCTCCCAGAGCACCTCGATTCCCGCCGGGGAGAGGCGGCCCATTCCCCACTGCCCGGGGGAACCCGTACCGACATTGAGCAGCATGTCGTCACCGCTGACCCCGAGCTCGCGATCCTGTGGTCCGAAATCCGGTTCGACCCAGAGATCCGTCCCGTTCTGTGGATCGATGCAGCGGATCATTCCGTCGTGATTGACGATCACATATTCGCGGCCGCCGTTTTCCCAGATGGTGGGCGTCTGGCAGCTGCCGAGAACATTGGAGCGGCTCCAGAGTTGGGTGCCGGTGACCGTATCGATCCCGTAAAGGCCGTTCCTGTCGTCGAGATTTCCGAGGAGGAGGACATCCTCGGCGACGACGAGATTGTGGCCGCCGTCGCGGCCACTCGGGTAGCTGGCGGAAGTCCCGTTGATGACGGCGTCCTTCACGGAGAGGATCCAGCCGCGGTCGGGGCCCGGGGCCTGCCAGATTTCGGTGCCGGTTTCCGCGTCAAGGGCATAGACCATCCCCCCGGAGCCCATTGCATAGAGAATGCCCGCGTCGACGACAGGGGTGAGCCCCTGGAGGTTCGTTTTCCATGAATGCCAGGTGAGGCCGTTTTGGGGATAGGTCTGTTTCCACACCGTCTTGCCGGTACGGGCATCGATACAGACAATGACATCGTCTGCATGGAGCAGGTTCCATGGAGCGGGTTCCTGGGCAGGAGG
>JBNGDP010000070.1:7588-19425 GCA_049975345.1 Oceanipulchritudo sp.
GGCGGCCTCATTCAGGCGGGTCCCGCTGGCTGCAAGGGTGCTTCCCCGCATGGACAGGGATCCCCCGATTTCGGTGCCGTTAATCGTCAGGTCAACCAAGATATCTTCAAAATAATCTGTCCCGGACTGCGCGTAGATTCGCTGTTCGCCCGTTACCGCGGTGGAGGTCAGGGACAGATCTATCGTCCGGTATTCTTCCGGGACCTGGAGATTGGCGGCCGGTGAGCCGTAAGCGATGTAATGATCCCCGTTTAGGGAAAGGAGAATGCGCTTCAACTCGCCCTCATGCTCCGTCATGAGCAGCCTTCCGCCGGAGATGCCCGTGGGGTATGTCAGTTGAATGCGATAAACGGCGTATTCCGCGCTCAACTGCGCTTGGGAACAGGCAGCCAGCAATAAACTCAGGATGAGACTTCTTGGGAAATTCATGACAAAGGGGATTGTGGAGGTGAAAACCTGTACCGCTGAAACGGGAGGCCTCTTTGCAAGCGGGGTATACGACTACATAAGATTGTAGGCGTGGGAAAATCCTGCAGTGAGACCAATTTCTGGTCGAAAAGTCTCGATTTGCGGCAGGGTCCAGGATAGGCCTCATGGAGATGAACGAATCGTATCCGCGGATTGTGATCGATCTGGCCGAGGAATATGGCTACGGCCTGCAGATTGCGCGCGGGCTGAGGCGGTATCGGGTCAAGCGGCCCGGCTGGATTTTCATGCGCTGCGCCACGGAGCTGCTGCACCACCTCGAGCCGGGCAGTTTGACGGGGGCGATCGGGCATTATTTTGACAAGGCCCACCTGCAGGCCTTGAAGCAGAACCGTGTCCCGTTCTACGTCAGCGTATCGAGCCGGGGCCCATCGGACTGGTGGCCGCGGATCATACCGGACAACCACGCCATTGGGCGGATGGCAGCCGAGTATTTCCTGAAGAAGGGCTACCGGCACTTCGGGGTATCCGATCTGGGGAAGATTCGTTTTGCTGTGGAGCGCACGGAGGGTTTCCGGGAACGGCTGGCCGAAGCCGGGATCACGGATCTGTCGGTGGTGCGCGTGGATGACCCACCGCCCGATCCCGCGCGGCTGCCGATGGCGCTGTTCGCGATCAACGACGCCCGCGCCCACAGCCAGATCAACCGCTTCATCGACCACGGCATCCGGATACCCGAGGACGTGTCGATTCTCGGGGTCGACGACGACGAGCTGGTCGCGCTGTATTCGCCGGTGCCGATTTCCTCGGTGCGGCTGCCGCTGGAGCAGATCGGCTTTGCCGCCTGCGAGCTGCTGGAGGCCATGGTCAATTCAGGGAAGCAGGAATACGGCACCTACCGGCACGCGCCGATCGGCGTGATTGAACGCCGCTCGACGGAAGCGCGGGCGGTGACCGATGGCAGGGTCCGCAAGGCCCTGGCCTACATGGAGGCGCACCTGGCCACCCTCGAGGGAATCGATTCCCTTGCCGACGCGCTTCACCTCAACCGCCGCACCCTTGAACGGCTCTTCGAGCGCAGCATCGGCCTGTCGCCAGCCGCCTTGTTGATGCAACGCCGCGCCGAATATGCCGAAAAGCTGCTCATGGAGACGGATTACACGGTGGACCATGTCGCCGAGCTGGTTGGCTTCGAGGACCGCCGCCGCCTCTACCGGGCCTTCAAGAAGCTGGGGCGGCCCTTGCCCTCGCTCATCCGGGCGGGGCGGTAAGGGAACGGCACGGGATTGTCGTAAATCAGGACAAGTCCGCCCCCTAATGATACCGCTTTCAGTATGGATTGATCAGGTGGAGCATGGGCGTGGGACCTCCGCTTGCCCGCCCTGAGCCAGCCGAAGGGCGGATGGTCTCCCAGTGCCCTGGCAGCGGCGCGCAAGCGCGCGCGACGAATGCCCGCTGCAATTCTATCAAACCTCAGTGAAACCGGTATTACTCATTTTGCTAGTTTAAAATACGCATTTCGCTAGAGTAGGGAAGCGTGTTTTCCGGTAAGGTCCACGTCGTTCCGAGTCATGCCAACGCCGCAACCCCCAACCGACCCGTGAAATCCATGTTGCCCCGCCTCCGTCCGCCCCTCATCGGCTTTCTATTATTCATCCTCCCCAGCTTGGCCCCAGCCGAGGTGCTGGTCATCACGGCCCAGCCCGCGCAGCGGTTGAGCACGCTGTTCACCGCGAGTGTGGACGGGCACGGCATTCCGGTCCATCAGGTCGACGATCAGAGCACGCATCCCTCGCTGCAGGGTAATCGGCAGCTGCATTATTTGCGCTTCGCCTTCACGGGTACGGTCACCCTCGAAATCACCGCGAACCTTGCCTTTTCCAACTACACCTTGAGCCCGACCCGTCTTGAACAACCCTCCGGCAAGTCCGCCAACACTGTGTCCATCACGCTGGAGCAACCGGGCAAATTCGTGTTGCGTTCCAGTGAACTGGGGCTGACCGGCGGTAGCGGACTGGTGATTTTAGCCGAGGCGATTCGCCCGGACCAACCCGCGCCAGGCGACCCGGGCGTGCTGAGCGTGCTGGACACCGGAGCGGACAATACCGGAGCGGTCAACGAGACGACACGCCTGCAGTCCGCCATCGACCTCGTCTCGACGGATCCCGCATACCAGACCCTCTATTTCCCGGCCGGCACCTATCTCACCAGCGCCCTCACTGTGAAGAGCAACGTCCAGCTTTACCTCGCCCCCGGCGCGGTGCTGCAGTTCACCGGGTCCGGCGGCTACGTCACCGGATGCGGCGGCAACCTGATATTCAAGGGCGTTGCCGGTATGGGCGACACCACTACATGGTGCGAGAATTCCGGCATCGACGGCTACGGGACCGTCGATGGCAATTCTGCGGGCAACCGCCACCTCATTCTCTGGAAGGCGCGCAACGTGCAGGTGCGCAACACCCTTTTCGTCAACGGATCCAACTGGCTCGGGCACGTCATCGGCAGCGACCAGGCGGTTTTCGAGAACTACATGGGCCTGACCAACGGCCGCGACGCCCTCAACATCGACTGCAGCCGCAACATCCGCATGAGCGACCTGTTCCTCGCCTCGTCGGACGACGCCCACTGCCTGAAGGTGCTGCGCACCATCCACAACGGCCTTCCCGCCCCGCGCCAGGTCCCGGAAATCCAAAACATCTCCATGCGCGACAGCATCCTCTTTCAGGAGACCTACAAGGGACCGAACATCGGCAGCGAGTGGTTCGGCAGCCGGGTCGAAAAGGTGCTTTACGAGAACCTCGACATCATCCGTGTGGGCAACTCCATGATCATGAGCAACGGCGAGGACGACAACAACGGGATGGTGGTGACGGATGTCACCTATCGCAACGTCTGGGCCGAGTATGCCGGCAGCCTCATTTCCGTGAACCCGTCCGATTCCGGCAGCGTCCGGGGGGTCACTTACGACAATGTCCACGGGATGACAAATAGCGCCAGCCAGATCAGCCTTGGCAACGCTGTGAATCCGCCCGGCTCGATGGACGGCTTCGCCTTCCGCTGGCTCTACCTCCAGGGGCAGCTGAAACGCGACCTCGCGAGCATGAACATTGATCCGGATGTCGGCAACGTCAGCATCCATCCCAGCCCCGCCACTGCGGCCGTTGAGCTCTTCGCTCCCGCAGGCAGCAGCCTTTACCGTGCCGGCCAGAGCGTCCTGCTCAAGGCGCACGCGGCGGCGGCGGAGCCGCGCTCCATCGAGTCCGTCCGGTTCTTTGTGGAAGGCACGCCAATTGGGACAGCCACCCTCGATCCGGAGGACCGCTGGCACCTTGCCTGGACGCCTCCGGCGTCAGGCGCCTATACCGTCACCGCCCGCATGACCGATTCGGCGGGACAGACCCTCGATGCGGAAGGTATTGATATTTTCGTGACAGAACCGGGCAACCAGCCGCCGGTGGCGGTCATCGACGCGGCTCCCCTGCGCGGCAATGCGCCCCTCGGTGTCTCCTTCAGCGCGACCGGCTCCCTCGACCCGGACGGCACCATCCTCCTGTATGAATGGGATTTCGACAGCGATGGCGTCTACGACGCGAACGGCCCCACCGCCTTCCACACCTACACGCTGGACAGCCTGCACAAGTGTACCCTGCGTGTAGTGGATGATGGATACGCAGCTGGCACGGCGGAAGTCGTCATCCAGGTCGGCAATGTGCCGCCGGTGGCTGCCTTCAACGCCACCCCGTCATCCGGGCTGCCGCCATTGGCAGTGACCTTTGACGCCTCCGGCTCCTACGATATCGACGGTGCAATCGTGCTCCACGAATGGGACCTCGACGGCAACGGAACGTACGAGGCAACCGGTCTGACGACCTCGACCACTTATAACAACCCCGGATCGGTCACGGTCTCCCTGCGCGTGACGGACGACCTTGGCGGCACCGATGTCACGACCGGCGCCATCACCGTAAATGAACCGCCGTACAGCAACGCCATTGCTCTCTACGGCAGGGTCGACGGTCCCGAGGGCGGCTACGTCTCCTCCGACAAGGGCTGGACGCGCGCCAAATCCACCACCACGGCCACCCTTGTCGAATGGGCCTTCAGTGATACCATCCCGCTCATGCTGAACGGGGGTGGCTATGCGGGGCCAGATATCTTCGGCGGCTTCCGAGCCGAGCGCCTCTCCGGCACCACCGCGCTTTCCATCAATGAAAACCGCATCCAGAACCGCGTCTCCGGCGCCGCCGATGTCGTACGCATGACCAACCGCGCCACCGGTACCACCTCCCACTTCACCGGCCTGCTGTACTTTCCGCTCGTCGATCCGGTCACCCCGACCGCCACCACGCGTATCGAGTCGCAGTGCGGCCTCAACGGCTCAACCGTCGGCACCGAAGTGCGCTATGTCATCAACGAGAATGGCAGCTTCTTCATCTCCGAGGCAACCGTCGGCTACGGCACGGGCTCCTTCAACTCCACCAGCGCCACCTACGGACTGGGCCAGCTTGAGCTCGGTTCTGAAACCGGTCGCTATTGGCGCGCCTACGATCCAGCCGATGCCCTCCCACGCGACAGCTCAAGCGCCCTGCGCGACACCACTTCAGCGCCCTTCACCCGCATCGACGGGGTGGGATTCCACTACGATCAGCCCGCCATCGCCAACGACAAGGAGCAGCATGTCGCCCGCCTGACCCTGTTCAATACGCAACCCTACGTCCCGCCAACGCTGCCCCGGCCGACCGCCTCAATCCATTACGACGCCAGCGACTGGATCCTCTCCGTTCCCTCCTCAAGCGGCTTCTTCTACCAAATCCTCACGTCACCCGACCTGTCCACCACCCCCGCCGACTGGGAACCCGCTGGCGAGCCACAGTCCGGCTCAGACGGTGTCACCCTCGTATTCCGCCTGTCCATGAGCAGCTGGCCGGCGGCTCCCACCCGCTTCTTTGTCCTTGATGTAACGGCCCAATGAGGGAACCACTATTCATCGCGCCGCCTGCGCGCGCAATTGGCGCGGCGTTGTCCCGGTGGCTTTGCGAAAGTAGGTGCCAAAGCGGTTGATGTCTCCGATGCCGATGCGGTGCGCGATCTCAGTGACGGCGAGCGGAGTCTCGTAAAGCAGCCGCACCGCCTCGTCCATGCGCAGGCTGTGCAGTTTCTGGTAGACGCTATCACCGGTTGCGGTGCGAAACCGCTGTTCCAGCAGACGCTTGGACACCCCCAGATCCTTGGCCAGCGCCTCGACCCCGCGCCAATCGCCCATATTGGCCTTCATGCGGGCCAGCGCCTGCCGGGCCAGCGCATCCTCAACAAGGAGTGGATCCGTGGAAATGCGCTCCTCGACTTTGACGGGCGGGAGCCGCAGGACCGGCTCCGCGACGGATTCGCCACTCATTAACCGGTCAAGCAGGCGGGCCGCTTCCCACCCGACCTGCTCGAATTGCAGGATGATGCTGCTTAAAGGCACCGGGCAGAGCTCACACTGGACGGCGTCGTTGTCCACACCCAGCAGGCCCAGCTCACCCGGAATGCGCACGCCGGTCGCATGGCAGGCATTTTCCACATGCCGCGCCCGGTTGTCGTTCGCCGCGAAGACCCCGACCGGTTTGGCCATCGCCTTGATCCGCCCGGTCAATTCGCGCTCACTTTCCTTCCACACCTCCGGTTCCGGCATTCCCAGCTCCTTCAATCGTTGCCGAAATCCCTTCAGCCGCTCGTTGGCATTCAACGCATGAGGTATGTGCGCGAAGGCGAACCGCCGGAAGCCTTTCCTTGAAAGGTGCTCGGCAGCCATTCGCCCGATCGCCAGGTCATCGTGGGTTACCAGCGGAATTCCCGCCGGCGGGTCGAATCCCGAAAGGCAGACCATCGACACGCCAAGGACCGCCAGCCGCTCCAGCTCTTTGCGGTTGCCCTTGCCAAACACCCCGATCAGGCCGTTCGGAATGCTTCCCCCTTCTTCCTGCGGCAGGTGCGGATAGGCGTAAATCTTCCAGTCCCCCCGCTCACGGGCATAACGTCCGATTCCCGGCAAGACGTCCCGGCTCAGCGAGCTGTTCAGATACAAGGTCAGGTGGACGGTTTTCATGGCAGGGTAACGTATGTGAACGAGCCTGTTTACGCGAATAGCTAGATTTTTATTCGCGATTTGCGAGAGAAAAACAGACTGAAAACAGTTACGCTGCCTGATTTGTCCTGAATACCCTACCACCCGCCGGTTTAGGCTCCACCCAGCATATACACACCGATGAGCTGTTTCACGCGTTTCCTTTACCTGGCTCTGTTCGCCCTTGCGACGCTTTCCGCGCACGCCGGCGAGTTCACCGTCTCAACCAACTCCTACCTTGGCGGCCCCGGCGACCTTGATGAAATCCGCGGCGCACGCGTGCAGTCGGATGGGACCATCGTGCTGGGCGCGGTCATTGGCTCGGCGGCCCCCGGGGGGGCGCCCTCCATCCTGCTCAACGGCGCCGACGCGCTGACCCCGGGGGCGGTGGTTCGCCTGTCGCAGGACGGCAAGTCGGTCCTCTCGGTGACACGCCTCAGCGGGGAGATCTGGGACCTGTCCGTGGACGGGTCGGATAATATTTATGTGGCAGCGGGCACGGATGGGCTCATCAAGCTGAATCCGACCGCGACTTCCATCCTCTACCAGAAGCGCTCCGGCAACTACATCTACCGCGTCGATGCCGCGCCCAACGGCGACGTGGCCTGCCTGCAACCTTCTAGTTTCGGACCCGGCGGTGAGGTGCGCATCGAGGACAACACGCCGGGCGTCGGCACCATCCACGCCTACGATGCGGCGGGAGTCGAAATCACCCACTTTGACACATGGGGCGGACGGCACGCCGTCGACGTGGCCCTTTACGATGGAGGCGGCAATCCCGCCGCCGCGCGCATCATGTGGATTGGCTGGCGCAACGGGTACGCCTACACCGGCCCCTTGGACGCGTGCGGCGACAGCCTGGTCGACGGTATCTCGACCACGGTGCACATCGGTTCCCTGTTCGGTGCAAGCTACAGCTATGACGGCACAAACGACGGGACGGAGCTGGTCTACCACATGTACGACCGCGGCGAGACGCGGGTCAGCGTCTGGCTCGACTCCGCTCCCACGACCATCAAGGATCGCCGCCAGGAGCACATCAACCCCGAGTTCTTCAATGGCCCTACCGACCTGAGCAACCTCTATACGCTCGGGGAAATCGACGCCGCGCGCAGCGACGGGCTCAACTGGAACGACTGGCTCTGGATCGAGGAGGATGCCGGGAACTCCTTTGTCGGCTGCCCGGAAAACATCATCTATCAGGAAGCCTTCGACTGGTACCAGAAGGGCTTCCCCGACAGCCCGGAATATGTGGATGATTCCTACCGCTACCCGAACTGGTGCGTGGGGCGCAACGACAGCCGCTTTGTCGGTTACCCCTACGTGCCCGGCGGCAACAACATGGCCGACACGCGCGGCCTGCGCCTCTCCATGGGACGCGACGGCAAGCTTTACGGCATGTTCGAGAGCGCGGGCGGCAACACCGAGTTGCGCTGGGATCCATTTGACCTGGCGACGGGTGCCCCCAACGCAAGCGGCGACCTCTACCACCAGTTCCTCAACATCGGTTCGGCCCATGCCATCACCATCGGCCGCTACGAGCCCGTCGATGGCAGTGTCGTACAGATCCAGGAGTACGCATCCAATTACCGCAGCGATTTCGGGCAGACCATTTCCAACACCACCCGCGCCAAGGGCGGCGACATCGCCGCGGACGAGCGCGGCCGCATCTACTTTGTCGGCGTCTCCGCCGGCGAGCTGCCGCTTCCCACAGCGGCCAACTACAACGGTTCGCCCGCCTTCAACCCGTATCCGGATGGAACCTATCTCGGCGGCGGCTACCTGATTGTGCTCCGGCCCGACATGAGCGGGCGAGCGTTTGCCACGCGCCTGACATTCGGCTACAACCATGCGGTGGATGCGCGTATCCTCGGCCCCGAACCGCTGAGCGACCCGGCGACCATTGTCTCCGGTGGCAAGGATTTCCTCGGTGGTCCGCTGTGGCTCAAGAATCCCCTGCAGCCCATTCCCGGCTTCGGAGCGCAGGATGGGGTTTTCACGGTGCTGGGAGGCACCGCAAGCGAAGGTGGGGATGTTTACCCGCTTGCATGGGGCCTCGCCAACGATGTCGAAACCGCTTCCATGCTCAAGTTTCGCAACACCAGCGCCACACATTCCGCCCTCGACTATGATAATGACGGATTCGCCGACGACGCCCGCTCCGAGTGGGCCTTCAGCGCGACGCAGCCGCTCAGCCCCAGCCACGCCGGCTACACCGGCCTGCCGTTCTACGGCGGCCTGCAGCTGACCCTGGTCGACAAATCCGTCGGCAACTGGTGGAAGGATTCCCGCACCGGCGTCAGCGGCGACGCCGCCACCGACGCCATCAATGCCAGCGCCCTCGCCGCGTTCGCCGACATGAACATCGTCCTGTTCTTCGACAAGGCGGACTTCCCCGGATTGGATCCAACCGACCGCCTTTCCTTCACCCGCGGCACACGCTGCTCCGTCAGCTATGCGCGCAACTGGGGGCCGTCCCGCTACCTCCTCCGTGACGGCAACACGTTTTACGTTTCCGAACAAAGCGCCGCCGCCGGCAACAGCCTCGGATTCTCCGGCGACTTCGATGACGGGCGTTGGGCGGCCTTCGACCCGGCCACCGACATGGAATTCGACCAGGAAAACGCGGTCTTCGCCCATCGGGACTTCCAGGACATCACCGCCTTCGGGATCCTGCTGGATTATGACGGCACCACAAACACCAACGGCTTCTGGGGCATCATCCGCAGCCTGTCCATGGAGTTTGCGGTCAACGCCATCGGCGACTCCGCGCCCACGGCGGCCATTGCCATCTCCCCCCAACTGGTGGCTCCCGGGGACCAGGTGACCCTCGACGCCTCCGCTTCGAGCGACCCTGACGGAATGCCCACGTTCACCGCATGGGACCTTGCCGACAACGAAGGCAGCACGTCGTCCGGGCCGGTTGTCACCCACTCCTATACCGCTCCCGGCCATTACCGGCCGACGCTGCAGGTCTACGACACGTCCCTCAATTCCGATTCGGCGACTGCCTCGGTCTGGGTGGGTCCGGCGCCCTCCCGCGGGGCCGACCTTGGGCGCGTCTTCGCCTCCTACGACGGCGTCAAGGGCCAGAAAGACTGGCGCAGAACCACCGTCAAAGGCGTCGATCTCGATGGCGACGGGGTCAGCGACGACGGCTGGACGGGCGCCCCCTTCAGCGCGACGGTACCAATGGAGACCCGCAAAAGCACGTCCCTGTATGGCGGCATCGTGATGGAAATCCTCAACAGTTCGATCGTCTACTGGAACGAGCTGCGCTGGGACGGGGCATACGCCGTGCTGCGTCCCCACCCCGGAGATAGCGGAGCCGTCAACACCATCCACGGCGCCCTGTTCATCGACCAGTCCGACTTCCTGCGCGGCGGGGCCTCGGGAAGCGTCTCTCTCGGGGACGGTGATTTCATTGAGACGCGCTTTGGCCGTTCCTACCAGTCATGGCCGTTCCGCTGGCTGGTCCGCGAGGGCGAAACATTCCACCTGTCCGAGTCCACTTTCACCGACGGCGGCGTGCACCGTATTGAATTCCCAACGACAACTCGCTGGGCCGCATACGACCCTGCCGCCGATCTCGACTTCGACGCCGGAGCCGCTGATTTCGCACCGCGGTTGTTCTCCGACGTGACCGCCGTCGGCCTTTATTTCGAGCGCGAGCCCGCGGGCACGGGCGCCGGCTGGTTTGAAATTCCCTACATCATGGCCGCGGGTACCGTCACGCCGTTCGTCAATTCCCCGCCCCTGGCGGCCTTCACCCATACGCCGGCGGAGTCATACGCTCCAGCCATTGTCGACTTCGACGCTTCCACGTCGACCGACGATCAGGGCATCACGACCGCGTACTGGGATTTTGGTGACGGTTCCTTTATGATCGCGGAGGCAGACGGATCCGCCCCGCCGGACCTCACCGCCCGCCACACCTATTCCCGGGCGGGCGCCTATACCGTCCGCCTGTCCCTCGAGGATGCGCACGGCGCCACCGCCACCCTGGCTCAAACAATCGTGATCGACGGCCCCGCCCCGACCCGGGCGGTGCTCTCGGCAACCCCTGTTGCCGGGGTCAAGCCGTTGCCGGTGAGCTTCGACGGCAGTGCCTCCACCGCCGCCGCGGGAACTGAAATCGTCTCTTTCAACTGGCGGTTCGGTGACGGCGCTGCCGCGACCGGCCCCTACGCCTCCCACACCTATTCCGCGAGCGGCACTTACTATGCCATACTGACGGTCACTGACACCGACGGCTCAACGGATTCGGCGCACCTGCCCATTACGGTCGATTCAGTCGACCCGCTTGCCGCGTTCACCGTCGATCCGCCCGTCGCCGGGCGGGATTCGGTGGTTGCATTTGATGGGTCACTTTCCACCCCGGGTGCCGGCAGCATCCTGTCCGGCACGTGGAACTTTGGTGACGGGCAGGGCGCGCAGGGCATCACCGCAACGCACACCTTCGCCGTGCCGGGCACCTATGTGGTATCGCTGAACCTGCTCAACTCGGAGGGCGGCGGCGATGTTGCCAGCAGGGTCTACCAGGTCGTCGACTCTCTGGCGCCAACAGCCAGCCTACAGGCCGTCCCACTTTCCGGAACAGCGGGGCTGCCGGTCTCATTTGATGCCTCCGGCTCGTTCGACACCGATGGCGCCGTGGTCCTCTACGACTACGATTTCGGTGACGGCAGCGTCCTGCCAAACGGCAGTGTCGCCCCGAATCACACCTACACATCCGCCGGCACCTACACCGCCACGCTTACCGTCACGGATGACTCCGGCGCCATGGATACCGCTTCCGTGGTGATCCATGTTACGGACGACATCGCCCCGCCGCCGCCCGCCGCCTTCCTTTCCCGGGATGGGGAAAACTGGATCATCCGTGTGCCGTCCGTGTCCGGGTATGACTACACAGTGGTTACCGCAACTGACCTCGACACGGACCCGGCCGGATGGCCCCCAGCCGCCGATCCGCAGCCGGGCAATGGCGACGTTCTCACCTTTTCCCTGCCCGTCTCCAATTGGCCGGCCGCGCCGCGCCGTTTCTTCGTTGTCAAAAGGATACCGGATTGAGCGGGATGAAGTGGGACCTGCGCCAAAAACCCGATAATGATTCGCCATTTGCGAGAGCGGAACAGCCCGGAAAGCAATACAACCCGTGCCATCCCCCGCATGCCACACCTGAACCTGACACAACTCGAGTTATCCCATGTCCGCATGGGCTGGGACATCCCGCCACATGTCAATTGCACGGTGAAAGGGACATCGCTGTCGGTCGGCGGGGTCCGATACCCGCGTGGAATCTGGA
>JBNGDP010000071.1:0-19231 GCA_049975345.1 Oceanipulchritudo sp.
GCGGAGGTCCCACGCCCATGCTCCACCTGATCAATCCATACTGAAAGCGGTATGAGACCGGAAACGGATCCGTATTTACACAGACCGGAGGTTACTCGCCTTCGGTCTTTTTTTTGTCCATTGCGGAGAGGACGCTCTGGCTGATGCGGCGGACGAAGGTGGCATTACCGGCGGCCAGGGAGCCGCTTTGGACGAGAATCTGGCGCATGGTCCGGAAGGCGCCGTTGAAGGCGGAAAGCCCGGAGGCCTTGGGTTCCTTCACCCGTGTGAGAAGGAGGAAGGAGAGGATGACGACCGTTGGCTGGAGCAGGAAAATCAGGCGGTAACGGGTGACGACCTGATCGATCGGCAGGAGGCTGGTGGTCAGGAGCCAGCCGGAGAGGATCGGGGCAAAGGCGGCGGCCACGGAGGTGACCGCGAGGTGAAGGCTGACACTGGTCGTCTTGAGCTGCGGGGGAGTCAGTTTGAGGACCAGGTTGAAGCTGCCGAGAACGACCCCGCTGGAGAGGGTGCCGCCCCAGACCCACATCGGGTAGAGGAGCCAGTTGATCCCTTCGGAAAGGAATACCCATAGATAGTTTTGCGCCATCCAGGCGGTCCCGGTCAGGATAATGACCGGACGGCAGCCGTACCGGTCGCACAACCGGCCCCATATGGGCATGCAGACGGCGGAGGCCAGGCTGGCCAGGATCAGAAGATGGGTTTGCCGGGAGACCGAGAAATCGAGAAACTGGCTCATATAGACCGGATAAAAGGGTCCGGTCAGGGAAAAGCAGAAGGCCAGCACCGCCGCGAAGAGCAGGTAGTGGCGGAAAGGGCCGGGTTTCATCAAGTCGGAATAGCGTGCCTTCCATCCCTCATGGATCATCTTTTCGGGGTGCGACCAGGGCGTGTAGATATGGGTGAGGAGGTAAATGGAGAGCAGGCGCAATCCGCCGGTCACACCGAGGATGATCTGGAAAGCCAGCATGGATTCCCCGTAGCGGTTGAAGATCCAGGTGGTCAGGAGGATGAAGGCGACGGTGACGAGACCCATCACCCGGTTGCGGCTGCCAAAGTACTTCCCGCGGATGCGTTCCGGGATCCACTCCTGTATCCAGGACAGCCAGCTGACCCCGGCAAGGGACTGCGAGAGGCTGATCGCCGCGAAATACAGCAGCAGAAGGCGCCCCACGGTGTTGGGATTCTCCAGTGGCAACAGATGGAGGGTGGCCACCAGGGCCAGCCAGACCGCGACATTGATGACCGAAAAGGCGATGGTCAGGAAGCGGGAGGAATAGAAGCGTGAAAAAAACGGGATGAGCAGTACCTGCAGGGCATTCGCCCAGGAGGGGAGGGAAACAATCCAGCCGTAAACCGATTCATGAATCCCCAGAACGGTCGTCATCAGGGCGGCGATGAAGACATTTCCCGGAACCGTGAGAATGACGTAGGGCGTGGCAAAAACCCCTTCCTCGGTGCACATGCGCAGGTTGCGGTGCATCAGGGAGTCGCGTCCGCGCCCCTCAAATTGCTGGTAAATTCTCTTCATCGGAAGTTCAATCCCTGCTTTTCATCCCCTCAGTCGAACCTGTAAACTGTTTTCATGCCAGAAGCGCGGAAATTGCACGAATCCGGTGTCCCGGCCACCCCGGAGGTCTGGGATGCCCATGTCCACTGTTACCCGGCTGAAGTCGCGGCGGATCCCGCCGGATGGGCTGCCGAACACAGGGAGCCGCACTGGGCGGACCTGGTAACGAACGGGCCGCAGGCCTGGGCGGATCCGGACCAGCTGGTCGGGGCCATGGACCGGGAGGGGATTGCAAAGGTACTCCTGCAGGCATGGTATTGGGAAAATCCGGACACCGCGCACCTGCAGAACGAATGGCATGCGGAATGGCTGCGACGCCATCCGGACCGTTTCATGGCCTGCGCGGCCATCCATCCGGCGATGAAGGATGCCCCGGCCGAGTTGGAGGCCGCGAGGCGATGGGGAGCCCGTGCGGTCGGGGAGTGCCTGCCCTCCATCCAGGACGCGCGCGGCTGGAGGAATCCGGCATGGGAAGGAATTCTGGACTGGACCACGCGCCACGGCATGCCCCTCTGCATCCACCTCACGGAGCCGGTCGGACATGCTTATCCCGGCCGCGTCGATACCCCGCTTCCCGAAATCGTTGGATTGTTCGAGCAACATCCCGGACAAAAGTGGATCTGCGCCCACTGGGGCGGGGGCTTGCCTTTCTACTCCCTGAACCGGCGGGTCCGCAAGGCCCTTGGCAATGTCTGGTTCGATACGGCGGCCAGCCCGCTTCTGTACGATGCCCGGATCTGGAAACAGGTGTTCGACCTGGTTGGGCCCGGGAAAATCATGTTCGGCTCGGATTTTCCCCTGCGGCTCTATCCCCGGCGGGAATCCCAGCCCGGATGGAAAAGCCTGCTCGCCGAATTGCACGCCAGCGGCATCCCCGCCGAGGCGCGGGCCCGCATCACCGCGGGCAACCTGATGGGGCTTATGGGACAGGGGACCGATGTCCCATAAGCCCCATTCCGCTGATCCTTGACCTTTGCCCATGCTCCGCGCATGAAATGGGATCCATGGAAGATAGTGCCATTATCGTCCCCGCCCGGCTGGGTTCACAGCGATTTCCAGGCAAGTTGCTGAAGCCGGTACTTGGCCGCCCCCTGATTCTCTGGACCGCCGACAATCTTCGACGCGTTGCCCCGGGGCTGCCGCTTTATTTCGCGGTGGCGGAGCAGGAACTGAAGCAGGTGCTGGAAGGGGAGGGCCTGTCCTGCCTGCTCACCGATCCGGGCCTGCCCAGCGGGACGGACCGGGTGGCCGCCGCCAACCGGCAGGTGGGAGCCAAGCGGGTGATCAACGTGCAGGCGGACGAGCCGGTGCTGGCCGCGGAACATGTTCCCCACCTGATCGAGGTTCTCGAAAGCGGGGTGGATATGGCCACCCTGGCGACACCCTTCACGGAACCGGATGATTTTCTCGATCCGAACAAGGTGAAGGTCGTCACCTCGGCGGCAGGCAGGGCGCTCTACTTTTCGCGGTCTCCGGTACCCTTCGACCGGGAGACCGGCGGGGGGTTGCCACGGCGTGCCTTATGGCATCTGGGATTGTACGGCTACCACAAGGAGATCCTGGAACGATTCACCCGGTGGGCACCCTCGGAGCTCGAACAGACCGAAAAGCTTGAGCAGTTGCGGGTTCTCGAGAACGGCGGCAGCATTGGCGTCGGGGTGACCGCGACCCGCACGGTGGGGGTCGACGTGCCCGCCGACCTTGACGAACTGGAACGGGTCCTCAAGGCCTGAGGGAAGGGGCCTGCCCTCACTCTTCCTCCTCCAGCCTCCGCAGGGCCTGACGGTGCGACCGGTACTGGTCGTCCGTGATCAGACCCTGCGCCAGCGCGACCTCCCATTCTCCTGAAAGGGCGACCTTGATGGAGGGGATTTCCAGAAGCAGGGCGGCATGGAGTGCGCACGCGTTTTCCTCGATCGGATGCGCGGGCTCTTCGATCCCGGGGATTCCCACATTCAGGTGCAAATGGGCCCGCAGGCCGCGGCGAAGGGCAAGATGCCATTTGTTCGCTTCCCTGGTCGCCTCGGGTCCATCAGGGAAAGGCATACCGGTCATGCGCTCCAGGTAATCCAGAATGCGGCGGACGGGGATTTCAAAGAGCAGGCAATCTTCAGCGGCTTGCGGGTTCATCATGCCCCAGGGTGCGCGCATCTTGCGAGGCGGACAAACCTGCAAAACACCTGCATTCAGGCGAATATTCCGGTTGACAGGCTTTTCCTCGCGGGAACCGACAAAGACGCTTGACAGGGGAAGAGCGGAAACCTTTGTTCTTCCTTTTTTCCCAAGGCACATCGTTTTCAAAACAGGCACATGGCAGTAAAGATCAGATTACAGCGCGGAGGGGCCAAGCATGCCCCGCATTACCGGGTCGTCGTCACCGACATCCGCTCCCCACGGGACGGGCGCTTTGTCGAGCGCGTCGGGACCTACGACCCGAAAAACAAGGATGAAGCCCAGCAACTGGATCTGCAGCTCGAGCGGATTGACTACTGGCTCGGGGTCGGCGCCAAGCCGTCCGACACCGTCCGGTCGCTCATCAAGCGGGCACGCCGCGCCGGTGGCCAGGAAACCGCCGCGGTGAAGGAATCCGCGCCGGTCCCCGCCGAGCCGGCCGCCGAAGCCGCTCCCGCCGAGCCGACCGCGGAAGCCGCTCCCGCCGAGCCGGCGGCCGAAGAACCGGCCGAATAAGGTTTTCCGGCCCGCCGGGTGTGCCCATGGCCGCCGGCGGGCTTTTTTGTACCCGGATGAATGGATTTACCCGACCATGCGCATTGATATCATCACGCTGTTTCCGGGCATGCTCTCCGGCTTCCTGACCGAGAGCATGATCGGGCGGGCCCGCGAAACCGGACTGGTGGAGATCCATGCGCATGACCTGCGCGAGTGGGGCACCGGAAAGTGGAAGATCACGGACGACCGGCCCTTCGGGGGGGGCGCCGGAATGCTTCTGAAGCCGGAACCCCTCTGCGGGGCGATTGATTCGGTCCGGCGGCCCGGTTCGCTGACCATTTACCTCAGCCCGGACGGGGAACCGCTGACCCACCGGCTGGCCCTCGAATTGTCGAAGAAACCCCATCTCGTCCTGGTCAGCGGGCACTACGAGGGAATCGATCAGCGGGTACGGGATACCCGCATCGACCGGGAGATCAGCATCGGTGATTATGTGCTGACCAACGGCACCCTTCCGGCCGCGGTTTTGACCGATGCGGTGGTCCGCCAGATTCCCGGTGTGCTCGGTGCCGAAAAGTCCTTGACGCAGGATAGTTTCCACCGCAATGTCCTCGGTTTTCCTCAATACACGCGGCCCGTCGAATTTGAAGGGAAGCGGGTTCCCGAGGTACTTTTATCAGGCAATCACGGGGAGATCGAGCGCTGGCGCGAAGAGCGGGCCCTCGAGAAGACCAGGGAGCGCCGCCCGGATTTACTTTCAAAAGAGGACACGTAAAATGAATGCCATTATCAATGACATCACACAGGAGCAATTGAAGCCGGACCGTGAGAAGTTCAAGGTCGGCGACGGGGTACGGGTGCACACCCGGGTCAAGGAAGGGAACAAGGAGCGCATCCAGGTTTTTTCCGGCGTGGTCATCGCCCGCAAGGGAAGCGGAATCCACGAGACCTTCACGGTCCGCCGGATCAGCTTCGGCGAGGGGGTCGAGCGTGTGTTTCCGGTACACAGCCCGTCCATCGAGAAGATCGAGATCGACCGCGAGTCGGTGACCATGCGGGCGCGCATGTACTACCTGCGCGACCGCATCGGCAAGGCCGCCAACAAGGTCAAGGAAAAGCGGCTTTTCGAGGCGCAGAAGCATTAGGCCATCCGGGCGGTATTTGACAGAAGCACCGGCAGCTGGTTTTAAATCGGTTGCCGTTTTTTTTTGCCGAAACAGAAAGCAAGCAGATGAACCGAGTGATAAAACTCCTGATCAACGTGGTCCTGGCGATCCTGGCGGTGGTCCTCACGCTGGGGGTGCTGTTTTTCCTGAACCCCTCCTGGCAGAAGGTGGTCGTGGAAAACATGCTGTCGAAGGATCCCGTGCGCCAGTGGCAGATCGAATCGGTCCGGATCCATCCGGGGAAAGTGGAGGCGCTGGAACTATTTGTCCTGGAAGGATCGGCGGGGGCCGGGATTCGCATCCTCGAATTGAACGGACCCTTCTGGAAAATCCCCTTCACCGGGGTGGTGGAGGTTGAGACCGGCCGGATCTCGGGATTGCAGGCGGACCTCAGCCGGATGAGGGTGGGGGACCTGACCTCGGAGGACTATCAGGCCTTTCTTTCCCGCGTCTCGGGGGATGAGGATTTCTGGAGGGAGCGCCTTGGCCTTGTCCTCGGCAAGCTCTCGGCAACCGGCCTGCGCCTGAGGCTGAGGGATGTCGAGGTGAGCGGGGAACTGTTCATGCCCGGCGGCCAGGTTATTCCGGTCGACTGGCTGATTCTGGAGGCGGACAGCGACGCCCCGCGCCTTATCCGGTTGAAGGCCCGGACCGGGGGCAAGGCCCTGTGAAGGGGTCCCCCTGTTTGACCTTCCTTTGACATTGGTCGGCAGGCATGCGAACATACCCCTGTTCATGGCCAGTATCGAAGACCTCTATCAGGAAATCATCCTCGAGCATAACAAGCGTCCCCGCAATTATGGTCCCCTTGCGGGGGCCACCCATCAGGCGGACGGCCGCAACCCGCTCTGCGGGGATGAGTTGAAGGTCTCCCTGAAGGTCGAGTCCGGGCGCATCGCGGCAATTCACTTTCTGGGACAGGGCTGCGCCATTTCCAAGGCTTCGGCTTCGATGATGACGGAGGCCGTCTCCGGCAGGAGCATTGAAGAGGCACGGGGAATCACCGCGAAAGTGCTGGGGGCCTTCAAGCCGGACGGGAAGGAACTCGTGCTCGAGCAGGATGGGGAGCTGGCCGCTCTTCTCGGTGTGCGGAAATTCCCGGCGAGAATCAAGTGCGCCACCCTTGCCTGGCATGCCTTGCTGGCCGCACTGGAGGGTGCCAGCGCGGTTTCCACGGAAAGCGGGACAGGCAAGGACACATGAGGGAGGCAATGCCTTCCAACAACGGAGGGGAAAGACGATGAAAGCACTGGTGCTGGAACGAAAAGGAGAGATCAACCTGCGGGACTTCCCGGTCGTGGAGGAGCCCGGACCGGATGACGTGCGGGTGGCCATCCACACGGTTGGGATCTGTGGAAGCGATGTTCACTACTACCAGCATGGATCGATCGGTCCGTTTGTGGTGCGCGAGCCGATGATTCTTGGCCACGAGGCCAGCGGGACGGTCGTGGAGACCGGTAAAGACGTCCGGAACCTGAAGGCGGGGGACCGCGTCTGCATGGAGCCGGGCATTCCGGATCCCACGAGCCGGCCCAGCCGGGAAGGCCTGTACAATCTGGATCCGGACGTGCGTTTCTGGGCGACTCCGCCGGTGCATGGCTGCCTGCGTCCGGAAGTGGTTCACCCGGCGGATTTCACCTTCAAGCTGCCCGACGGGGTGTCCTTTGCGGAAGGGGCCATGGTCGAGCCCCTCGCGGTCGGGATGCATGCCGCCAGCAAGGCCCGGATCCGGCCGGGCGATTTTGCGGTTGTCCTGGGTGCGGGCCCGATCGGCATGGTGACGGCCCTCTCCGCCCTTGCGGGCGGATGTAGCGAAGTGTTGATTACGGATGTCGTGGACGAGAAGCTGCGCCTCGCGGAATCCCTCGGCCCGGTGCGCGGGGTGAATGTTTCCCGGGACCCGCTTTCCGCGGCGGTCTCGGAATCGACCGGTGGATGGGGTGCCGACATCATCTTCGAGGCCAGCGGTCATGCCCCGGTTTTCGGAAACCTGTTTGAGCCGCTCAAGCCGGGAGGGTGCGTCGTGCTGGTTGGCATGCCCGGATCACCCGTGCGGTACGATGTGGTGGCCGCCCAGGTCAGGGAGGCGCGCGTCGAGCATGTTTTCCGCTATGCCCATGTCTTTCCCCGGGCCCTCGCCCTGATGGGCAGCGGACAACTCGACGTCAAGCCGCTCATCACTGATGTCTTCTCCTTCAGGGAAAGCGTCAAGGCCTTCGATTTTGCCTGCGCAATGCCTCCAGGCTCAGTGAAGGCGCAGATCGTCCTCTAGTTGCCCGGGGAATCGGCCTCTTTCTTTTCCAGCGGCCGGTGGGCCTGGATATTGAGCTCGATATCCACCTCGGTGCCCACCGCGGGCTGGCCGTAGGTCATTCCCCAATCCCTGCGGTCGATCGTGGCGGATCCTTCCCAACCGGATCGCATGACCCCGTAGCCCTCCATCTCCCCGAGGTAGGAGACATCCAGCTCCACGGGGTTGGCCTTGCCGAGGATGGTCAGCAGGCCCTTGACCTTGAATTTGCCGTCACCGAGAGGGATCCATTCCGTGCTGGCAAACCCGATCCGGGGAAATTCGGAAGACTTGAAGAAGTCCTCGTTCTGCAAATGCGCGTCCCGGTCCTCGTTGCGTGTATCGACGCTTTGCACCTCGATTTCCGCAAAGGCCTTGCTGTTGGCGGGATTCTCCTTGTCAAGGTGGATTTCCCCGGTGAAGCCGGTGAAGGTTCCCGGCACCTTGTTGAGGAAATGGCGGATCTTGAATTGGATCCCGGAATGAACCGGGTCGATCTTGTAGACCGTGGTCTCCGCATGGGAGGCGAGGGTGAAAACGGTCAGGATGGTCAGGATGGAAGCGCACTTTTTGATCATGATGGGCCTAAGATAGACCGGGAATTTCAAATATCCAGTACCGCGCGCAGATTTTCCTCGCCGTTGTCGGAGAAGAGCACGTGGACCGCCTCACCGGTGCGCCATGTGGCGCAGCAGGGACCCTCGCCGGAGTGAATCCGCGGGGCATCCGGAACATTGAGTCCGGGAAAGGCCGAACGATGGAAGGTGAAAAGGTGCATCGACCTGGTATCGTCCGGTGCCTTGAAGCAGATGATGGAAACCTTGGTCCCGTCGATATCCACCACATCGCAGGCGAAGGACTTGTCCCATGCAAAGCCGCTGGGTAGGTTGACGGGGATGGAACCGCCATTGCGGCGCAGGTACTCGATGAGTTCCGGCCCCGGGGCATTCCGCATCGCCGGATTGAGCGAGCGGTACAGGGAGTGGGCGGTCGCCATGAGCCGTTCATCCGGATTGGGATTTGCCGGGACTGTTGTCTGCGGCCGGGGCCAGTAGGTGAAGGAAAGGGCCAGCAGGATCACGATCGTGGCCGCCGCGGCCAAAGCCGCCGGGTGGATCCAGCGGATGATTTTCCCGGCGAATGGGGACTTGGACGGGTTGCCCGGTTCCCGGACCGGCGTCCGGGAAAGGATCCGTTCCTTGAGGTTGGCGGGAATCCTGATTTCCCGCAGCCTGGAAGCAAACACGGCGTCGAATTCCCGGCTGTTTTTCAAGGCTTCGGCAATCTCCGGATCATGCTCGGAACGCCGAAGCGCTTCCTTCACTTCGGGTTCGGTCTCAAGGCCTTCGCCGGGGCGATAGGCTTCGAGCATTTCCATGATGCGGTTGCGGTCCATTGGATTAACGGCTCATTCCTGAGAGCAGTGGCGCGGAATGATTATTTCAGACTTTTTTCAGCAAGGTTTCTTTTCAGTTGCGATTTACCGCGGGCAAGGCGGGACATGACGGTCCCGATCGGGATATCCAGGACCTCGGCGATTTCCTTGTAGGCGAGGTCCTCGAGGTAGAAGAGGATCAGGGGCTCCCGGTATACGGGATCGAGCTCATGCAGGGCCTCGAGGGCCTCATTCCCTTCCATCCGGCGGATGCTGCTGGTGAGGGCGGGATCCTGCCGGGATTCGAGGAATTCCTGGTCGATGGGGGCGACGGTCTGGCCGCGCCGGTTCTGGCGGAGAAACTCCCGGTAAAGGGAGGTGAAAAGCCATGATTTGACCTTGCTATTGTCCCGGAGGGTGTGGCCCTTTTCGGCCCAGATCAGGAATGTCTGCTGGGTCAGGTCGGCCGCGTCGTCCTGAGACTTGGTGAGCGAGAAGGCGAATTTGTACAGCGGCTGGTAGTAGGTGGCGACCAGTTCCTCGAAGTCGATCTCGTGGGAGGCGGGCATGAAATCAGAGGATCAGCATGGCGTCCCCATAACTGTAGAACCGGTACTTCCGTTTCAGGGCGGCCTCGTAGATCTGCTTGAGCCAGGCGATCCCGTCGGTCGAACCGGGGGTCAGGAAGGCGCTGACAAGGCAGAGCAGCGTCGAGCGCGGCAGGTGGAAATTCGTCAGCAGGGCGTCCGTGCTGAAGGTTTCCGGCGGGAAAATGAACAAATCCGCATGGCGGCTGAAGGGCCCCTCGGCGGGGACCTTGTTCTTGCGAGTATGGCGGAAATAATCCTCCATGGCACGCAGGGAGGTGGTTCCAATGGCCATCTTCGGACGCCCGTTCCTGACGTTCAGGGCGTCGCGGGTGAGCTGCGGAATCTCATAGAATTCCTCGTGCATGACGTGCGACTCAACGAGCTCGGACTGGATCGGCTTGAAGGTCCCGAGACCGACGTGGAGGGTCAGGTCGTGGAAGCGGTTGCCGCCTTCCATCATGCGATTCAGGATTTCCGGCGTGAAATGGAGGCCTGCGGTCGGTGCGGCGGCGGCGCAGGGCTTCGCGGGATCGGCATACACGGTCTGGTAGCGTTCCTGGTCGAGGTCTTTGCGCGCATCATCCCCGGCGCGGTGGATATAGGGGGGGAGGGGCATTTCCCCGATCTCATCCGAAAGGGAAAGCACGGAATCGTGATGGTTCAGTTCGAACCGCACCCGCGCCATTGCTTCCTCGTTCTTCTCCAGAACAGTGGCCGTGAAAAAGCCGTCCCGGTGGAAAGTCGTACCGGCGGGCAGGCGCTTTCCTGGGCGCAGCAGGCACCACCATTCCGTCGAAGGATTCTCTTTCGCCGGCTCCAGGAGCAGGCATTCGGTCTGGCCCCCTCCTCCCTTGCGCTCGCCGTAAAAGCGGGCCTTCATGACGGTCACGGTGTTGCGGAAGCAGGATACCGGCTGCGGAAGCAGATCCGGAAGCTCACGGAAGAAGTGGTCCGCCACCTGCCCGGTCGACCGGTTGACAAGAAGCAGGCGCGATTGGTCCCTCTTGTCGGCGGGGACCTGGGCGATCGCTTCCTTTGGCAAACTGTAATCGAATTGGGCAGTTTCCACGATGGAAAATCACCATGGAGATCCTGTTCCGGCTGGCAAGTCTTCCCTGCAGAAAGCGGGCCCGCCTTTCCCGGAAATAGGATTGACCCGCCCCGGGTTGGGAACTGTTTTGTTGCCCTCCCCGGAATGGGGATCGGCCAACCCAGAACAGACCGTAGTATGAGCGAAGAACACATGGAATCCGTCCTGCACGAGAACCGGGTTTTCAACCCGCCCGAATCCTTCCGCAAGCGGGCCCACCTCCGTTCGATGGAGGAATACCGCGAGGAGCACCGCCGCAGCATTGAGAACCCGGAGGAGTACTGGGCCGAGGTGGCCGGCCAGTTGCACTGGTTCCGGAAATGGGACCGTGTCCTGGACGATTCCGAAGCGCCCTTTTTCAAGTGGTTTGCCGGAGGAAAAACCAACATCTGCCACAATGCCGTGGACCGGTGGGCGGACGGGCCCAAGGCGGACAAGCGGGCCATCGTCTGGGAAGGGGAGCCCGGGGACCAACGGGTTCTCACCTATGCCGGGTTGAAGCGCGAGGTCTGCCGTTTTGCCAATGTCTTGAAGAAGCTTGGAATCGAAAAGGGGGACACCATCGCCCTGTACCTGCCGATGACACCGGAGCTGGCCATCGCCGTGCTGGCCTGTGCCCGTATCGGCGCGGTGCATTCGGTCATTTTCGCCGGCTTCAGTGCCGAGTCGGTCAAGGACCGGGTCCTGGACGCGAATTCAAAAATGGTGATCACGGGCGACGGGGCGCGGGTCGACGAGGACGGCTATTTCTGGGTCGTGGGCCGGGTCGATGACGTGGTCAATGTCTCCGGGCACCGCATCGGAACGGCCGAGTTGGAAAGCGTCTTTGTCGAGCACCCCAATGTTGCCGAAAGCGCGGTCATCGGTGTTCCGCACGAGGTGAAGGGGCAGGGCCTGGTGGCCTTCGTCCTGCTGCGCGGAACCGATGCCGAGGGAAGCGAGGAACTGCGGGCCCAGCTCAATGAAATGGTGGCCGGGAAAATCGGGAAGTTCGCCCGTCCGGAAAAGATCATCTTCGCCGCGGACCTTCCCAAGACGCGCTCCGGCAAGATCATGCGCCGTCTCCTGCGCGACATCGCCACCGGCAGCGCCCTTGGCAACGTCACCACCCTTGCCGATCCCGGCGTCGTCGAAAGCCTGAAGTCGAAGTACGGCAGCTGAAAAGCGCTGCGGGGATTCCTTGCGCGAGGCAACGGGTTATCCGACAGGGATGATTTCCGGTGTGAACCGTTCCGGAACGGGCAGCGGGAAGTCACCGATGCCCGGGCTGGCGGCGTTTGCGGTGGCGCAGGCGGTCGCGAAGGCGAGGGCCTCCCGGCCGTCGCCGTCGCCCGGCCACTGGTGCAGGAGCGCGGCGAGGAAGGTGTCGCCGCTACCGGTGGGGGAGACTTCCCTGATCTTGGCCGGGGTCACGGTGAACGCGCTTCCGGAGGCAAGGGCCGCCGTGATCGGGCGCGCTCCGTCGGTGATGATCCAGTTTTTCACCGGGCTGGCTTTTCCGGCCATGGCGATGAGCTCCCGGATGGAGGCGGATTCGCTTCCGGGTAGGAGACGGCCCAGCTCGAAACGGTTGATCTTGACCAGGTCGAGTGGGAGCTTGACCAGGGCGGCCAGCGGGGCCCCGTAGGTGTCAACCGCGATGCGGATTCCCGCATCCATGACCTGTTGGATCGCCCTGGCCCAGGATCCGTTCCATCCCGGGATGCTGCCGCAGATGGCAAGCCAGTCCGGGCGGCTTTGCCCGGTGAACTGGCAGGCGGCCTTCCATGAAGGGGCGGGCACCGGCAGGTCCGTCCCGAGAAAGGTGGTTTCCGCCGGTTCAGGATCGGTTTCCCTGACCACCAGGCCCGGTCGGAGGCCTTCTTCCAGGGGAAAGAATTTGTGGGAAATCCGGCGTTGATCCAGCCAGGCCGAGCAGTAATCCGCCAGTTCCCCGCCGGCGAAACCGAGGGCCAGGGTCTCGGATCCCAGTCGGTTGAGGATGCGGGAGACATTGATTCCCTTTCCGCCGACCTGGAAACTCATGCCTACGGCCCGGTGCGTCTTTCCCCGCTCGAAGGCGGGAATGGAAAAGGTCCATTCAGCAAGGAGGTTGCCTGTGAGGGTGATGACGTGCATGGGCAATAGAGTTAGGGCACCCCACCGCTTTGAGTCGAGTGTTTTGCCGGGACCTTCGAGCCGATCTGTGTTAAACGCTGGACTCGCAGGGGCCCACCCGGCAACATCGGCGGCATGCCTGTTAATCCAGCGATCCCCCTTGGCATAATCGCCTGTGACGTGCTCGAGTTCGAGGTGAAGGCGCGCCTGCAGCGGCTGGGCCTGCAGTCGCGGGCCCTGCGCTTCCTGGAGATGGGCAAGCATGACACGCCGGACATCCTGCGGAAGGACCTGCAGGCGGTGATTGACGAATTGGAACAACTGGGCTGCCGGCGCCTGCTCTTCGTGTATGGATTATGCAGCAACAGCATCCTCGGCCTAACGGCGAAAAGGGCCGAGATGGTTTTTCCCCGCGCGCACGACTGCATCACGCTTTTCCTTGGTAGCAGGGAGCGCTACGCTGAGATCCACAAGCGGGAGCCGGGAACCTACTGGTTCACGCCCGGCTGGTGCCGGGGGCAACGCGTTCCGGGGGCGGACTACTTCGATCGATTGGAGGCGCGGTACCGGGAGAAATTCGAGGATGAGGAGGACGTGGAGTACCTCATGGAGATGGAGCGGGAGAAATACGCCCATTACAATGTCGCCGCCTACACGGACCTTGGCGACGGGCCGGTTGAGGAAAGCCGTTCGCAGACCGTCGAGGCGGCCAAGGCGCTGGAAATGGAATACCGGAACCACGAGGGGGACGACGGCCTCCTTGTACGGTTGCTGGCCGGGCCGTGGGATGCGGAGGAATTCCTTGTCATTCCGCCGGGAAAAACCGCCCGGTACGCGCCCGATTCCCGCGTCATCAGGTGCGGGGACTGCCCGGGATGCGCGAATGACTGAATTGAAGGGTGCAATGGATACAATCACGGTCATACCTGACGGCGGGAATGAATCGTCGATCACCGTCAGCCCCGTTTATCACGACCGGCCCCTTGCCTCGGTCCTTGCCAGGGCCGGCTATGTTCTCAACACCCGCTGCGGGCAGAAGGGCCTCTGCCGGGGTTGCGAAGTGCGGCTCGAGAGCGGGGAGACGGTCAAGTCCTGCCAGATCCCGGCGGCCCGGGTGATCGGCCGGACCATACGCATCCCCGAGAAATCCCTCCTGCAGGGAAGCCTGTCGGTGGCGGTCGATTTTCAGCCGCGGTGCGGATTTGAAATCCGTCCCCTCTTCGAGGTGCGCGGGGAGCGGAAATTCGGCATCTGTATCGACATCGGCACGACAACCGTGGTGATGGCGCTGGTGGACCTCCTCGACGGCAAGATCCTCGGGCGGGCCAGCGGCTACAATGCCCAGGTCCGCATGGGGGAGGACGTCCTCACCCGCATTGATTCCTGTTCCCGCTCAAAGGATGCCGTGGTCGAGGGGCAGCGGCTGATCCTCGAGGAGACCCTGAGCCTGCTCTGGGGGGAGTTGATGAAACAGAGCGGTTGTTCCGGGGGACAGCTGGCCGGGGCGGTCGTTGCTGGAAACACGACCATGCTGCATCTTCTGGTCGGGGAGGACCCGACCCCGATGGGCAGGGTGCCGTTCAGGCCGGTTTTCATCGAATCGCAGTACCGGGCCCACAACACGTTTCCCTGGCTGGCCCCGGTCTGGGAGGGGGCGGAGGAAATTCCATGGTATTTGCTGCCGGGCTTCGCGGCGTACGTGGGGGCCGACATTTCCGCCGGCTGGCTCGCCTCCGGAATGATCGAACACGATGGAACGACGCTGCTTATCGACATCGGGACCAACGGGGAAATCCTGCTCCAACACGGGCGCAGGCTCTCCGGATGCGCCACCGCCGCGGGACCGGCCTTCGAGGGAACCCAGCTCAGCTGGGGCACGCGGGCCATCGAGGGCGCGGTCAGCCGGATACACGGCAACCTGCTCGACCGGGAAAACCTGGCCTTCGAATATGTCGGGCGCCGGAAGGCGCGTCCGGGCGGCTTTTGCGGTTCGGCCTACATCGACTTCCTCGCCCTCGGGGCGAAAAGCGGGCTTCTCACCGAAAGGGGGCGCTTTGATGCCGCCCTGTGCCAAAGGCTCGGCATCCGGCTCGGGCAGGGCGAGTGGGGACACTGCTGGTATTTCAATGAGAACGATCCGGCGGGTCCGGCGATCAGCGATGCCGATATCGCCCTGATCCTGCAGGCCAAGGCGGCCATTGCCGCCGGGGTGGAGATCCTGTTGAAGCAGTCCGGGCTCGTGCGGGGGGAGGTCGACCGGGTCTACCTGGCGGGCGGATTCGGCCTGAACCTAGGTATCGACAGCGCCATTACCTGCGGGCTGCTCGCCGGCTTCCGCCGCGACCAGATCGAGGTCGTCGGGAACAGCTCCCTGGGAGGGGCCTACGTCTGCCTGCTCGACCGGATGCGCGCCGCCGATCTCGAACACGCCGCACGGGGCGCGGAAATCATCGAGCTGAACGAGGATCCCGGGTTCGAGGACACCTATATCGATCATCTCAATCTGGAGCTGCTTTAAACTACGAATAAAACGAACCACGCGAAAAGCAGTGATCCCTGATCCCTTGAAGGGCTTAATTTTTAAGCAATTTGTTTGATTTGCACAATTCGTGGTTGAATCATCTCAGGCCCTGGATCTCCCCGGCATAACCGACGAGTTCGAGGTATCCGGAGCCGACTGTTTCGCCGCCCTGGTCGAGAATCCGGCCGGCGCCCTCCCAGTAGGTGGTGCCGGGAAGCGCCAGTTCCTGGTTTTCCAGGACCGGTTCGAACCGGAAGACAACCTCCCGGTTGCTGAGGGGATGGAGCGTGCGGATCACCGGGGCGTTGGGATAGACGGCGCCCGACTCCGGGCTATTCCAATGCCGCGACTTGTCCCAAGAGAACGCTTCCGGACCCCGGTAAGTGGTCCTTCCCTCCGGATCGATCCAGATGAGGGCGGAGTAGGGCGCGGGGGTGCCGTCCGACTGCCGGAGGAGGTAGGCCTTCACCTCCCAGCCGTCCTTCAGCTGGATGGCGATCCAGTCCCATCCGGTGTAGTCCGGATCCAGCTGGTTCGAGGCGATTTCATGGTCCATCCATGAGGAACCGGTCACGGCAAGGGTTTGATCCCCGATGGTGAGGGTCCCGCTTGTTTCCAGGCGGGTGAAGGAGAGATAGTAGCTGCGGGCCTCGGGTTCGGGCCCCTTTCGCGAGGTTCCGTCCGGTCCGAAGCGCACCAGCGGCTTGGCGGGCCTCAGCTGGAGGGTCCATGCCGCCTCGGACCGGATGGAGGCCTGTAGTTGCATTCCGGTGACATCCGGATTTGCGCCTTCCAGTCTCCAGTTGCCGTTGCGCACCTCTAGGCGGCCGGCGGCGGCCCCGGCGTCCCAGCCGTCCCGGGCGAGGCGCTCCTCGTAGAGGAAACGTCCGCCCGCCTCGTCACTGAGCGCCATGTGGGTGAGATGGAGCTGGCTCCGGCCGAAGGCCCGCCCCCCGGTTGTGGTGCGCGGCTCGAGGCCGCTCCGGAAAAAGGTGGCCTGGTACCCGAAGCGCTCCCCCGTTTCCGCGCGCAGGTGCCCGGTGATGTACCACCACTCGATCTTGAATTCCGGGTGCGCCCCGTGTGATGCCGGGAAGGGGAGGGTGGCCCCGGGCTGCGGCACGCGGAAACCGTCAGCGGTGAATTCCGGAACGGCCCCCGCGGGGAACGTGGCCAGCGCGACCAGGGGAATGATGTATCCAGTTTTCATTACAAGGCCTCCTGTTTCCATTTCCGCAGGAACAACCGGCCGGTCGCGTGGGAGATTCCGAACCCAAGGACAAGGACGGCGAGGGAGAGAAGGGCGACGTCCCCCCACGGCCACGCGGCCTGCAGGGTCCAGCCGAAGGACTGCCGGTTGATGACAAAGATGAGGACATTGCCCAGGGCATAGCTGAGGACCAGCCCGGTGAGCAGCCCGGTTACAGCGACCCCGGTTCCCTCGGCGGCGGTGGAGAGGGCGATCTCGCGCCGGCCCATGCCGAGGGTACGCTGCAGGGAGAGTTCCCGCGAGGACTCGCGCAGGAGACTCAGGAGGCTGAGGGAGAGGCCCGCCAGGGCGACGAAGAGCCCGATGAACTGCAGGCCGTAGGTGACGGTGAAGGTCTGGTTGAAGATGAAGAGGGCGGTCTCCATCAGTTCGCCGTTCCGGCGGATGGCCAGGCCGGGATACTGGCGGCGGAGTAGCTGCTGGATCGCCCCCGGGTCGGCATTGTTCTCAAGGAACACCGAGGCGGTGGCGTAGTCGGAGAGTTGATACCAACGGGCAAGCAGGGGAAGGTCGACCAGCAGGAGCCCGTTGTCGCGGGAGTAGTCCGCGTGCAGTCCGGCAATCCAGAGCCGTTTGGGCCCGTCCGGGGTGGTGATTTGGATGATCTCCCCAGGGCTCAGCTTTGCCCGGCGCTGGAGATTTTCATTGGCATAGGCGATGGCGTCGGCATCGGGTGGTTTTGTTTCGGGATCAAGGGGCTCCTTCAGCCAAAGCAGCTGCTGGTCGGTGCCCAGAAGATCGAAACGTACACCCCCGAGCATGGTGGGAACGTTGCGGATGTCGGTTTCCACTGCCCGGAAGCGGTCCACAGACCGGATTCCGGGGGTGTTTTCCAGCTCATCGAGAAGGTGGCCGGGCATATTCTGGTCGGAATCCGATCCCTGGAAGCCGACGCTGGAAACGAAGAGGTCGGCCCGCAGGCGGTGCTGGAGCCAGCCGGTGACGGTGTGCTCGAAGCTCGCGATGAGGTAGGCCATGGCGGCGGCCATCCCGATGGCCACGAAGAATCCGGAAAGGGCGAGCTGGTGACGGCTGGTTGGCTGGCGCAGGCGGCTCCCGGCCAGCCGCAGGACGGCGCTCCTTGTGGAGATCCGGTGCAGGAGGGCCCCGGCCAGTTTCAATCCTTGTACCGCGACGAGGGTCCCACCGACCAGCCACAGCAGGGCGGTGGCATACCCGGCCGCCGGGATTTGCCGGCCCGCCTCCATCGGCCATGGCGGAAGGAACAGCAGGCCGGCGCCGAGAACCATCGCCAAGAGGCCGAGGACGGGGTGCTGGAAGACGGGAAAGGGTGGAATCCGCTTGCCGAGGCGCAGGAACTGGGCGGGGGGCGTGGAGGCCGCGTCGCGTGCGGGGATCCAGGCGGCGACAAGGCTGCCCGCAAGACCGAGGCCCATCGCGAGAACCGCGTCGCCGGTGGTCAGGATCAAGGCGTCCGCCACCGTGTCGCGATACAGGGCGCGCACGGTGGTTGTTACCGCCTCCACGGTGAAGAAGGCCAAAGCATACCCCGCAAGCAGACCGAGGGCGCCCGCCGCGATGCCGTACAGCAGCGCCTCGGACAGCCAGAGGCGGTAAATTTCCCCCGGTCGGATGCCGAGGGACCGGAGGGTGGCGATTTCCTTCCGCCGCCGGCTCACCGTGGCATCAAGGGTCTGGGCGATGAGGTACATCCCCACCAGCAGGGCGATCAGGGAGAGCACGGTCAGGTTCAGACGGAAGGCCGCCGTCATGGAAGCCCCCTCCTCCTGCCGGCTTCCCGGTTGACGCACGATCCAGCCATCATCGGACCCTTTCCGCAGGCGCTCACCGGCCTCCCGGATGTATTTTTCCCGCAAGGGCCCGTCCGGAATGATGACCTCCACCCGGTCGACGCTGTCCCGCCCCAGTCGATCGGCAAGGGAGGCGATATCCGCCACGGCCAGATCACGGGGCAGGGGTGTCCCGTCCCGGAATTCCGGCAAAATCCCGCGAATGACAAAGGATTCCAGCCGGCCCTTGAGAATCAGCTCCACTGGATCGCCCGCTTGGACCCCCCATCGCTCCGCCACCCGACGGCTGACCAGCAGATGCTCCGGATCGTCAAGAAGTTCCCACAATCCGTCCCCTTCCGCGAAACCACTCTCCTCCGCCGTGGCCCGAATCTGGACAAGGTCCAGCCCGAGAAGCCGGATCTGCGCATTGCGGGCCGTGTCCAGCTCCCCGTCCCGCGGAACAGGGGCGAGGTGCCCCTCGATGACCGGATAAAGGCTGGCCGGGATCGGATCCAGGAGGGTCCGGATCCTGCCCAGGTCCTCCATGGCAATCCCGCTGCCGGCGGTCTCGAGGATCCAGTCGCTGGGGCCGCGCAGCGATTCCGTGAACAGCTGGAAGCCCTCCACCGCCGATCGGTTGGCGATGCGGATCGATAGAAAGGTTCCCACCCCAAGGGCCAGGATCAAGAGCAGGAAGAGGGTCTGGATCCATTCCTGCACTGCGTGACGAATGGTGAACCGCTTCCAGAAAAGCAGAATCGGGAAGGGAGGAATACTCCCAAACCCGGAATCGGGACCGGGACCGGGATCGGACGCCCTTGGGGAACCGCCTGAAAGG
>JBNGDP010000072.1:0-6793 GCA_049975345.1 Oceanipulchritudo sp.
GCTCCGTGCCTCCGTCTCGTCGTGCCTCCGTGAGAAAACAATGACAGCATCCCGGTCCAATCCCGACTCCGCCCTGATCCGCGGCCTCAGGCTGCTTGAGCACATCCTGCAGGCCGGCGGCCCGGTGCGCTTCTCCCAACTGCGGGACGCCCTTCCCGGCGTCCCGGACTCGACCCTGGCGCGGCTCTTGCGCTCGCTGGAGGAGCACGGATACATTGTTTCCGTATCGAAATCCGGCTACACTCCCGGCCCCCAAATGGGGGCCTTTCTCTCAGCCGCAACCAGGCGCGGGATCAGCCCGCCGGAGGCCGTCGAACAGGCGGTCCGCGAATTGTGCCGCCGCACCAACGAGTCCGCCGCATTCGTGAAACTGGAGACGGACCACCTTTCCGTCCTCTTCAGCCTCACGGTATCCGGCGCGGTCTCCGTCCTGCCACCCGGGGGCCTCCTGCATTTCGAGGCGGATCACGCCGCCGCCCTCGCCGTCCTCCAGCTGCTTCCCGCCCGGGCACGGAAACGGCTTCTGGCCAACCGCTATTCGCGGATCCCGTCCCCGAAGGACTACACCTGCGCCCTGGCCGCCTCCCGGAGGCCGGATGGATCCTTCCTCGACCACTCCACCGAGCGCCCGGGGATCTGCCGGATGGCCGTCCCCGTCCGGTACGGTGATTTAATCGGCGCCCTCTTCCTGTGCCTGACGGAGCAACATGCCGGGAAATCCGCGGACAGTCTGGCTGCGGCCCTTGCAGATTGCCGGAAGCACCTCCTGGCCTCGCTTTCCTGATTGCAGTCTCCCCCGGCTTGTATTCCAATCGTAAAGAATGCAGATCCGCCGCGGGCGACCCGACGACCTACCAGCCTTGCTTGAACTGGAAACCGCCTGTTTCGAGGAGGAACGGCGCGATTCGCCGAAGGTATTCCGCCACAGCATGGGCAGCCCGTTCCAGGAGATCTGGATCGCCGAAGAGGACAACGAACTCCTCGGCTCCCTTTTCCTCCGCTTCCACCCCCACACCTGCCGTATCCACTCCATCGCCGTCTCCCCCTCCGCCCGGGGCCGCGGGATCGGCGCCCGCCTTCTCGAAAAGGCCCGCGCCCGCGCCCGCGCCCGCGGATGCGCCCGCATGAGCCTGGAGGCCGACGCCCGGAACAGCAACCTCCTCCATTGGTATCAGCAAAACGGATATAAAATCACGAAAACCCTCCCCGACTACTACACCCCCGGCTGGCACGGCTGCCGCCTCACCCGCAACCTTCGTCCTTAGTCTTTCGTCCTTCGTCCAAACCCATGCCCATCACCAACCTTCTTGTCGTCGACAACCCCTCCCGCTGGAAACTCGAGGTGGACGCGGTGGAGATCCTCTCCGCCAAATCCTACCTTGCCCCGGACAGCAACCAGCAATGGCCCGAGGCGCGCGTCTTCAACCTTTGTCGTTCCTATGCCTACCAGAGCATGGGCTACTACGTCTCCCTCCTCGCCGAGGCCCGTGGCCACCGCGCCCTGCCCAGCGTCGCCACCCTGCGCGACTTCAAGTCCAGCCCGATCGCCCGCTCGCTCGGGCTCGACATCGAGGAGGTCATCCAGGGCACCCTCAAGGACCAGGCCTCCGCGAAGTTTGAACTTGAGATCTACTTCGGCCAGACCCTCGACAAGAAGTTTTCCAAACTGGGTTCCCAGATCTACCGGTATTTCCCCAGTCCCCTGCTGCGGGCCCAGTTCATCAAGCAGGACCGCTGGCTGCTCGGATCCGTCGCCCCGATCTCCATTTCCCAGATTCCCGATGAGCAACGCGACCAGATCGCCGCCTTCGCCCAGGATTACTTCCGCAAGAAGCATGTCCACAAGGCCCCCAGGCAGCGCTTCCTCTACGACCTTGCCCTCCTTGTGAACCCCAACGAGGAGAACCCGCCCTCCAATCCCGAGGCCCTCAGGAAATTCACCGCCGCGGCAAGGGAAATCGGGTTTTACGTCGAGACCATCACCACCAGCGACACCGACCGCATCAGTGAATTCGACGCCCTCTTCATCCGCGAGACGACCTCCGTCAACCATCCGACCTACCGCCTTTCCCGCCTCGCCCATGCCGAGGGCCTCATCGTCATCGACGACCCGTGGTCCATCCTCCGCTGCGCCAACAAGATCTTCCTCGCCGAGTCCCTCTCCCGCGCCAGGATTTCCTCCCCCAAGACCTGGATCCTCACCGGGGACGACCTGCGTAGCGAGCGGATCGATACACTCCCCATGCCCTGCATCCTCAAGGTCCCCGACGCCGCCTTCAGCATCGGCGTGCGCAAGGTCGAGTCCCGCGAGGAGCTGCGCGTCGAGCTCGAAACCATGCTCAAGTCCTCCGAGCTCATCCTCGCCCAGGAATTCGTCCCCAGCGAGTACGACTGGCGCATCGGCGTCCTCGACCACCAGCCCCTCTACGCCTGCAAGTACTTCATGGCCACCGGCCACTGGCAGATCTACAACTGGACCGCCGAGCGCGAAAAGGACCGCTCCGGAACCAGCGAGACCCTCCATGTCGAGTTCGTTCCCCCCGTCGTCATCCAGACCGCCCTCAAGGCCGCCCGCCTCATCGGCGACGGCCTCTACGGGGTCGACCTCAAGCAGTTCGGCGACAAGGCCGTCGTCATCGAGGTCAATGACAACCCCAATATCGACCACGGCATCGAGGACCGGGCCCTCGGCACCGAACTCTACCGCCGCATCGCCCGCTCCTTCCGCCGCCGCATCGAGCTCGCCAGGGCTTGAGCCATCCTTATCATGGTCGGGTTGACGCAATTCGGGCAGGCAGGTGGCGCAAAACGTGTCGTTATTGGGAAAATTACTGTAAATTTGCGCCAAGTTTGCCTTGCATTTGAAGGGTCGGCCCTCTAAAACTAAGCCGTTAACCTCAATTCCATCCGTTTAACAATTCACTCTCTAACCATCCATCTTATGAAAAAAACCTCCATCACCCTTCTCGTCCTCAGCATTTTGGGGCTGCAAGCCTACGGCTGGGAATATGTATGGCACTTCAATCTCGATGAAAACCTGGCTGGAACCGAGGTACCCATCAGCCCGGACACCAACTGGAACCTTTCCTACAGTGCAACCGCCCTCAATGGGGGGCTGGCCGCCAACACTGGCTCCGGCGACGGATTCATCGTTTCCGGTAACAGTGAAGGCAGCACCGGTGGAATCGCCAAGCCCCTGCCTGATTTCACAAACAACGACCGCGGCTTTATTTTTGGCAGCGGAGCCGGGGATTCCACCACAGGTTACGCTCCCCAGGCCCTCTTCTTCTGGACGAGCCATCTGACCACCGTGAACGTTGTTCAAGGTGCGAAGGGCAGCGGAACCGTTGAAACCGACTGGATGTCACCGGACAGCAACCCGCTGAGCGCGGTCACCCTTGGCCAAATCTCTGAACTGTTTGTGCAGACCCTGCCGCGTAATCTTGCCCTTGTCTACCGCCTTGCCTTCGAGGTGGACGGGACCTGGTACGTTGACGCTACAGGCCACACCAACTCCGCGTTTAGCTGGGAAAACTACTCCATGACCATGGCGGGCTCCTCTGTATACCCGCTCCCCTTCACTCCCGGTGTGGAAATGGATATCGAAGTCACCGACAACACCCTTCTGGCACTGTCCTCCCTGGATCAGGAGGCCCTGGTGACCGGCTATGGACTGTATGTCGATACCGGCGACGCCAAAGGCACCTCCAATAACACGGGGTCCTGGGCCCGGGCCGATGCCTTCTACATCAATGCCGTTCCCGAGCCGGCCACCTTCGCCCTGCTTCTGGGTGCCGGCGCCTTCGGCCTGATCCTTCTTCGCCGCCGCAACCGGCGTTAATTTCCAGCTCTCCCCTCTCCGGGAGAATACCCCTTGAGACCTGCGGTCCGCCGCAGGTCTTTTTTTTCACCAAAGGCCCGAACAGGAAGGGGACACTCGGTTAAGGATCGACCGGCAATCCGTCCCGGCCCAGGGGCGGGTCTGAATCTTGGACCATTTCCCCAAGATGGCGCGATCCGGAAATGGCCCCAAGGGGGCCGTATTCCAGTCCGCCTGAAGGGCCGTGAGGATCTCCGCGCCTTTTTCAGGTGCGTTGGCTATTCTGAGCATCCCATTCCCCCGGGGGAAGCCACCGGGAAAATCCTCGACAGCCCCCGCTTCACCGAGTGCCATTCGGGCTAGAGGCGGTCCACTTCCTTCAGGAGGATCGGCAGCTTCCGGTCAAATCCCTCCCATTCGGCCCGGATACCGTTCATGTCCCGCCCGCGGGCGGCGGTCATCAAGTCGAGGAGGAAATCTGCCAGGCCCTCGGTTTTGATCATTCGCAAATGGCCCAGCAATTTATGGGCGGCCTTGCGGGCGGCCTCGGGATCATCGCCGGCGGCGGCCGTGCGGAGTTCCTCCAGGTGGGTATCCAGAATGCCGCGCCACCTGGACTTGGTGGCGTTCCAGTCCTTGCCGGCGGCCATCTCCCCGAGGATCCCCCGCCCGGTGACCATCCGGTTGGCGGACCTGGGCTGAATGCCGGAGAGCAGTGTCCCCACCTGGCGCGGATCGAGGGGTTTCGTCATGAATGCATCCATACCCGCGTCGATACACTTTTCGCGTGTCTCCATGGTGGCATAGGCGGTCAATCCGATGAGGCGGGTACCGGGAATCCGGTCCAGCCCCCCGCGCAGGGCCCGCGCCACTTCCAGCCCGTTCATTTCCGGCAGGTCCCAGTCGAGGAAGACAAGGTCGTAGCCGCCATGCAGGGCCATTTCAAGCCCGAGGGTTCCGGTCGCGGCGCAATCCACTTCGCAGCCGAGATCCCGCAAAAGGTCCTCGATCACGATGCGGTTGTATTCGACATCCTCGACCACGAGGACCCGCACCCCGGCGGCGCGAACGCTGACCTTGTCGGGATCATGGAGGGCGGAATCGTAGCGACAAGTGGCCACCGGGACCACCACCAGGAAGGTCGACCCCTTGCCCGGTGTGGACTCCAGGTCGATGTGACCCCCGAGGCAGTCAAGGTACGCCTTGATCAGGGCCAATCCCAACCCCGTGCCCTTCGTCTTCTGGTCACCGGTGCGCCCCTGGTAGAATTTGTCAAAGATCCGCTCCTGTTCGGAGGGATCGATGCCGGGACCGGTGTCCTCCACCCGAATCTTGAGAAAACCGTGGTCCTCCCGGTCCTCCTGCAGGCTGATCTCCACATGGACGCTTCCGGCATCCGTGAACTTGACCGCGTTGCCGGTCAGGTTGCCGATGATCTGCTGCAGCTTGCGCTCATCGGCAAACAGCCCCTTGCCCTCCGGAATGCGGATCCGGCTGGTCAGCCCCAACCCCTTGCGGGTGGCCTGGTCCTTGTAAATACCCAGCGCGGAACGGGCGGTGACGGCGATGTCAAAGCGGCTGTTGTGCGGTTCCAATCCCCCGGACTGCAACTTGGCGAAGTCGAGGACATCCTCCACCGTGGTCTGCAGGTAATGGGCCGCCTCGCGTAGGGAAGCCAGGTGGCGGGAAGGGGGCTGCACCCCCTCCTTCAGCTGACGGATCAGCCCGATCACGCCGTTGAGGGGATTGCGGATTTCATGGCTGAGGTTTGCCACAAAGTCGTCCTTCACCTGGTTGGCCTTGCGCAGCTCGGCCGTCCTTTCCCGCACCAGCCCTTCCAGTCGCACCTGCGCCGTGCGCAGGCGGCGCTGCCGGTACCAGAGATAGCCCTCCACGGCGAGGAACAGCAACAGCGCGTACCCGAAAAAGGCCCAGACCCGCAAATACCAGGGAGGCAACTGGCGAAAATGGACGGCGGACGCCTCGCTCACCCGTCCGAAGGGATCCACCGCCCGCACTTCAAAGGTGTAGTCGCCTCCCCGGACCTGGCCGAGTTCCCGAACCGGGAGGGCCTGCGGGTCCCGCCAGTCCTTCTCAAGGCCGCGCAGGCGCGTCTGGTAGCGCACGGGATAGAGGCTTCCCGCCATCGGGGAACTGAACCGGTAGCGGATGCCGCCGGAATCGGGCCCGTAGGTCCGTTCCCTTGCCGGCCGGTCCCCCAGGGTCGCGTCCCAGAGCACCGGCGGGTCTGGGGGGGGAATGAATTGCGGCAGATCCGGCCGGGCCAGCAGCAGGCCCTCCGTGCCGGCTATCACGATCAGCGGCTCCGGCTCCTCCACCACCTCCATCTTGTGAATGTACCCGATGGAACGCATGTCCACCCAGGGCACAATGCGGTGCCGCAGCTCCCCGTCCCTCGGCCATTCAATGGCGATGATCGTGTTTGTCTGGAATTCCTCGTCCCAGTAAACCAGCCATCCCTGCAGCGTCCCTTCCCGTTCCCGGAAGTCATAGGCCAGCGGCAGGCCCGCCGGTAATCCCGCCTCCGCCTCCTCCCATCCCCCGTCACCGTCCCAAAGCCGGGCCAGGCTGGCCCCGAATACCAGAACCGGCCCGCTCTCCGTTACCGACAACTCATACTCTGTCGCAAAAAGGTCCTTCCCCGCCACGATATCATGCCGCGTGAGTTCAAGGCCCTCCGCACCAGCCCGGAATTCATGCAACGGCGTGCGCGGGGACCATGCCCACGCCCGGCCGGTCCCGTCGCTCTCCAGCTTCTGCAGGCTGTTCAGGGTCCGTTGCCCGCCGGCATATTCCCCCACCCGGTCCCCTTCCAGCCGGTATGCCTCCACTCGGTCCGTGAAACTTACGTACAAGTGCCCGTCCACCGATAGGTCGAAGTTCCGGATCGCACGCCCAAACCCGTGCCACTCCTCCACCTCCCCACCAGCCTCCCTCATCAGGGAGGCGTAA
>JBNGDP010000072.1:6893-19098 GCA_049975345.1 Oceanipulchritudo sp.
CCCCACCCCCAACTGGAAGATCCCCAATCCGGAGACGGCCAGGAAGTGACCGCTGGATTGTTCTTCGAGGAAGACGACACTCTGCCTGGCGACAAGGGGATCGTCATTGACGAGATCCTTTCCATTCTCCCGGATCTTCCAGATTCCGCGATCGACCTGGTGGGCGTAGACCCCGGATGGAAGAAAATGGAAAAGGATCCGGTGCTCGCCGGAGAATTCCCAGCTCCGGAAATCATCCCCGCGGATCCGGAACAATTGCCGGTCGGTTCCCAACCAGAGCGCGGATCCGTCATGGTGAAGGGACCAGAGATTGCCGAATCCATGGAACCGCTCCGGGATCAGGTCCATTCGCGGCTCGTAGCGCTGCGTATCCGGATCAAAGACCCCGAGGGCGTTGTAACTGCCGACCCATACCCTTCCTTCCGGGTCAAAACAAAGGGCCCGGACCAGACGCAGGTCCGACGGACCGAGCGCCTTCCAGACCGATCCATCCCAGCGCCAGAGCTGGTCCCTCCCGAGATAGGCCACGCCCGACTCATCCCAGAGCAGGTCCCAGTAGTATCCACCACGCCCCGTGCGCTCCGTCGACAACTCCCCGATCAGCGGCTGTCCCCAGCCCCCGAGCCAGCCGCCGGTTTGCCCCGGTACATCCGCCGGAAATGCGGCAAACGCAAAAAGGATTAGGGAGTTCAGGGTTGTTTTTCGCATGTAAAGCAAAAAGAATACTTGATTTCAGGGTATCGAAATGGTCGGATTCTGGTATTGACGATCCGTACCGTCAGCGCATGAGAATCAGCAGAGCAAAGTCGACCATTCTTCACGTAGTGGCCACCATGTTATTGAGCTGCGGCTTCGTCAAGGCCGCGGAACAATTTGATTCCCTGCAGGATGCCTCCGAGGTGAGCTGTATTGCAAATTCGAGTATGCTCCCAAAAGCCAATATGCCCTGCGGAAATAATAAGCTTAAGTAAGTATAATCCCCGAACGCGGGCGGCGAAGGCGACGAGGCATGAATCTGGCACCGATTCGGTATGCGCGGATCCTGACGGGCGGGAGCGGGCCGGTCGAGCGGATCGAGTACGGGCGGCTCGAGGTGTTGGGGCGGCCGATGTTCCAGGCGACGGCCCAATTATCGGGTCATTTGAATCTCCGGCGGGCAGGGACGCGGATTTTCGGGGAAGCGGACGGGACGGGGACGCATTGGTCGGGAATGGTCGCGCGGCACAAGGCGGTTTCGGAAGCACTGGAGCGCTGGGCGTACCAGTACATGGACCAGTCGGGGCAGGCACCCCTGTACGGGGGGGAGCATGATCCGACGACGAGTGGGATGGCGGCCTACCCCGGCCTGTTCAAGGGATCCGCGCGGCGCCTGGCGATGAGGGAAGCGATTGAGCGCCATTGTCTGGCCGACTGGTGGTGCGGAAAACTGGGCAGCACGATGGTGAGGACGCGGGTGGAGGGAACCGAGGGGATTGCCATCGAGAATCCGCTCTCCAGGGACCGCGTCGTGGTGGTATGGCGACAGGCGGAGCAGGGATTCTACGGGTACGGTTTCGCTTGCAGGCGCAGAACAAGGGACGCCATCTGGGATGCGGTGGTGGAAATGGAGCGTTCAATCGCGGCGCTGAAGGGATTCTACCGGAAAAACCCGGGGATCGAGGCGGAAGACATGGATGTCCTGGAGAATTACATGGAACGAAGGATGTTCTATTATTCACTGCCGGAGGGGCACCGTGAATTCCGCGAGCGGATCGGGTCCGGGACGGACGGAGGGGAAAAGCGCGGACCGGTACCGGTCTTTGACAGGGAACTGAAGGGACCCTGGGGGAAGTACGCCACCGTCTGGCGTGTCATTTTCCCAACTGCAAGGCGCGACCATCTCATTCCACAACGGATGGTTTTCTTCTGGTAACCGGTCGGGATCAATCCTGCATGCGGAGAATGAAGCCCTTGAGGTAGCCGGACTCCGGAAAATTCAGGAGGACCGGATGATCGATGGGCTGTCCGGTCTCATAGAGCACTTGCACCCGCCGGCGGGTGTCCGCCGCGGCGTCCTCGATCAGCTGGAAAAATTCCAACCGGCCGACATGGTGGGAGCAGCAGTAGGTGGCCAGGATGCCGCCGGGATTCAGGCAATTGAAGGCCCGTACGTGGAGTTCCTTGTAGCCCTTGACCGCCGCCCTCAGGGACCGCCGGTTGGGGGCGAAGGAGGGGGGGTCCAGGATGATCAGGTCAAATCGCTCCGCCCGGTTGGCGGTGAAGAAATCAAACACGTTTTGCACGCGGAAATCGATTTCCACGGCGTTCCGTTCCGCGTTGCGCCGGCCGAGTTCCACCGCCTCGGCCGAGGAATCGATGGCCACGACCTCGCGGGCTCCGGCGAGGGCGCAGTTCAAAGCGAAGGCTCCCTGGTTGCAGAAGGCGTCCAGCACCCGCCAGCCCGGCGCCATGGTGGCGACCTTGAAATGCTCCTGGCGCTGGTCCAGGTAGAACCCCGTCTTTTGTGACTTGTCGAGGTCGAGATCATACCAGACCTTGTAGATCCGCCCCCAGAAGGGCTGCAGCGGCCTGCCGCTGAGGGTGCGGCGTTCCAGCTCGAGGCCTTCCAACCGGCGGGAGGGGGCGTCATTGCGGATGAGGATGTCGCGCGGGCGGAACTGTTCCTGCAGGATCGGGAGCATCTCCGCAAGCGAGCGGTCCGTGGCAAGGGTCAGGGCCTGCACGACCAGGATTTCGTCAAACTGGTCGACGACCAGCCCCGGCAGGTCGTCCGCCTCCGACCAGACAAGGCGACGGAAGGGCTCCTCCTCCCTGCAAAGGGCCGCCCGCTCGACGGCCTTCGCCCAGAAGGATTCGTCCCAGGCTTCGTGCCCGTTGCTGTAGCGGCGCCAGGCGATCTGGGACTGCGTGTTCACAATTCCCATACCCAGGTGCCGGCCGGAAGCGTCCTCCAGCGGCATTGCCGTTGCGTCCGCGGCCTTCCCCGGAAGGGCCTGGAGTTCGTTGGCAAAGACCCATGGATGCCCCCTCCGGACCCGGGCATGCCGCGCTTCTTTCCTGAGGACCAGTTTGTTCATGGATGCTGCAACTTGAGGAAGTAGTACCCGATCAAGCCGAAGGCCGCGATGTTGGGAATGAGGGCCGCCCAGAGCGGACTAAACCCGCCGGCCCCGACAAGTTGAGCCACGTTGACGAGAAGATAATACAAAAGAAAGAGCCCCATCGCCTTGCTGACACTGACGAAGGGATTGGTCCGCACTCCCGAAACGGAAAAGGGGATGGCAAGGCCGATGATGACAAGGCAACTCACCGGGCTCAGGAGCCGGTCGTAAAAGGTCACCGCATAGGTGGCGAGTCGCGGATCCTCCGCGGGTCGGAGGTAATCGACAACGGATTTCAATTCACTGAGCGACAGGTCCTTGGCCTCCTTCTCCAGCGCCTTCATGAGATCGGGGTCTTCGGTGAAGGAGCGGAGGCGCAACTCCTCGAAGGCGAGACTGCGGACCGGTTCCCCGGTTGTCTCGCTGAACTCCGTCTGCCTGCCCTCGAGGAAGGTCCATCCGCCACCGAGGTCGTCATAGTATCCCTCGTTGGCCACGTAGCGCCTCAATTCGACCCCGTCCCCGGCGCGGATCTCGGAAACGGTCAGGCCGTAGGCGCGGTAATTGTATTCATTGAACCGGTTGATGAACCACAGGCGCCCGTCCTTGCGGTTGAAAAAGGTCATGTTGTACAGCAGGCCGACCTGCTCCTCCGGCACATCCTCCGCGATGGCCTTGGAATAGGCCAGGTCGTTCCAGGTTTCCCGCGACTGCTCAACCGACCAGGGGACGAGATTGGCATTCAACTGGAAAAGGCTGATGGTAAGGACCACCGCCATGGCCCAGAGGCTGCGCGTGATCCGGAAAAGGCTGCAACCGGCCACCCGCATGGCGGTCAGCTCGTGGTTGCGGTGAAACTGCCCAAGGCTGAAGAGAAGCGAAACCATAAAGGCGACCGGCAGGACAACGGGCACAAAGGAGGGTGCCTTGATCAGGTAGTACCGGGTGATTTCCGATTGGCCGGCCCCGAATCCGAGCAGATCGGGCAGGTCGTCCTGGATGTCCCCGATGATCAGCAGCCCGAACAGGACAAAGAGGCTGAGAAGGAACACCTTCAACCATTCCGAAAACACGTACCGGTCGATGAGCATGGTTCAGGAGAATAAAGCCTTCAGGGTATCAAGATCAACCTTTGCCGTCTGCCGGACGCTCTCGTCCAGCAAGTCCCTCAGGAGGGCGGCTTTCCCGGCCTGCAGGGCGATGACCTTTTCCTCCACGGTCCCCTCGGTGACGAGCTTGTAGCTGGTGACCGTGCGGGATTGCCCGATCCGGTGCGCCCGGTCGGTCGCCTGATCCTCCACCGCCGGGTTCCACCACGGATCAAAATGGATCACGGTATCGGCGCCCGTCAGGTTCAGGCCGGTCCCTCCCGCCTTGAGGGAAATCAGACAGAGGGGGATGGAAGGATCCCGGTTGAAGCGGTCGCAAACCTCGAGCCGGTCTCGGGTGGCCCCGTCGATGTAGGCACAGGGGATCCCGTCCCCCTCAAGCCGCAAACGGAGCCGTTTCAGCAATTTGACGAACTGTGAGAAGACGAGGATGCGATGCTCCCCGTCGAGGGCCTCCTCCAGCAATTCCTCGAAGGCCTGGAATTTTCCACCCTCCGGGAAGGGGAAGGAGGGATCGAGCATGCCCGGATCGGCGCAGACCTGCCGCAGCCGCAACAGCTCGGTCAGCATGGTGAAGCGGATACGGTTTTCGCTGGCCCCGGTCGCGGCCATCCGCATCAGGGTTTGCTGGCAGTTTTCCCGCACTTCCCGGTACAGGGCCGCCTGCCTCGGGGCAAGGGGGCACCACAGCGTCTGCTCGATCTTGTCCGGCAGCTCCGGGGCGACCATCTTCTTGGCCCGGCGGAGGATGTAGGGCGCGGCCCGTTCCAGATCGCGCCGGCCATACCATTCGCGGTCCTCCCCACGCACCCCGGCAGGCACGCTCTTCAGATAACCCGGCAGGCAGAATGCAAACAGGGAGCGCAGGTCCTCTATGGTGTTTTCAATCGGTGTGCCCGTCAGGATGAAACGGGAGGCGGCGCGGATGGAACGCAGGGAACGGGAAGCGTGGGTCCGGCGGTTCTTGACGTGCTGGGCCTCGTCCGCGATGGCCATGGAAAAGGTCTCGCCCCGGAAGAGTTCGGCGTCGTTGCGAAGGGTGCTGTAGGAGGTCAGGAGGACGTCCGGGGAACGGTCGCCGCTGTCGAAGGCCTGGAGCCGGTCCGGCCCGTGGTGCTTGTAAACCCGCACCCCGGGTGCCCAGGTGGCGAGTTCACGCGCCCAGTTACCGAGGAGGCTGGCCGGGGCGACGATGAGCACCGGCCCCTCCTTTTCGCCCTTCCCGTGCCAGCAGAGAATCAGGCCGATGGCCTGGATGGTCTTCCCGAGGCCCATCTCGTCGGCCAGAATCCCCCCGAGGCGGTTCCGGTACAGGTGCCAGAGCCAGGCGCAGCCGATCAACTGGTAGGCGCGCAGCCGGGCGGCGGTTTCCTCCGGGAGAGGGGGCGGTTCCAGCCTGCCCACTTCGCGGATCGCGGCACTGCGCCCGGTCCAGTCCACAGGCAGTTCGCCGGCGAGGTCCAGTTCCTCGAGCAAGGCGGCCGTGTCCACCAGTTCGGGACCCGACACCTTCGTCTGGAAAAGGCCGGTGGCGGGTAGATCGGGATTTCCCCCGAGGGAACGGCTCACCCTGGTAAACTTGTCCAGCATATCCTTTTCGAGAAGATGAATGACCTCATCAGTGATGATGTAGTGACGTCCCGATACAAGCGCCTCGTTGATCCGCCGGATGTCGATTCCCGCGGCGGAAAGCCCGATCCGCAGAGCGTAGCCCTCGCCTTCCCGGTCCGTCCGGCAATCGAGGGTGACCGGGCGGATCACGCCCGCGCGCTGGAGGAAACCGGCGGTGTATCCGGCGGCGTAATCGGAATCCAGGCGCCGCCGGTTCAGGGCGAGAAAGTTGAGAACCTTGTGCTGGTCCCGGAGCCACCATTTGCCGTTGCTGTGCTCATAGCGGAATCCCTCCGACTGGAGCCACTGCGCGCAGCGGTCGTGGCGCGGGTCGCTGCGCTCGCGCAGGAGAATGGAAAGGTATTTCGCCGAGCCGTCGACCACCATCCAGTTGGAAGGAAGCACGGCCCGGGCTGCGGCCGGGCGGCCGGGCGCAGCCGGTCCCGTGGGATCGGCTGCCTGTTCCCGCTTGCGCATTTCCAGGCAGAGGGCCAGGGCGTGCGGGCAGGGCTGACCAGAGCGGCCGGTCCGGCACTGGCAGCGGTTCCGGACGAAGGTCAGGGAGCGCAGGTCCAGGACGGGGGAAAAGAGGTCGTCCCCCTCGCGCACCGTTCCGGAGAGTTTTGAATCCTCCCACTCGACTGAACCAACGGCCCCGTCCTTGTGGAGGGCCTGGGCCTGGCGCAGCCCGGTCCACCCCCCCATCCCGGCGAGGGCCTCCCGAGTCAGCTCCGGAAAATCCAGCGAACCCATCCCGTGTTGGCTATCGGTCCGGGCGGAAAAGGATTTTCCCAAGGCGGGGCTTTCCCGCGGCGGCCACCGCCTCGCCGTACTCATCAAGGGAAAATTCGGCCGCAATGGCCGGGCAGATGATTCCCTTCCGCATGAGATCGAAGATCTTGTCGAACATGATCTGGACGCGTGCCTTGGACTGCATCCGGTACCATTTGTCCATCCAGAACCCGCTGAGCCGGATGCCTTCGAAAATGAGGGCGCGGGTCGGAAACCGGACCGGCTCAAACTGCATGGCCCCGAAGGTGATGTGGAGGCCTTCCGCATCAAGGGCCCTGATGAGGCGGATGGCGCTTTCCCCGCCGACCGAGTTGAGGGCCAGCTTGACCGGGGCGCCGCCGGTGAATTCCCCCACCTTCTTTTCGTAGCCCGAGTCCTCCAGGACCACGACATCGCCCCCCCGTTCCTTGAGGGGCTCAAGCAGCTCCTCGCGACGGACCACATTGAGGGTTTTCAAGCCCAGATGGCGGGCCATTTCAATGACATGCAGGCCGACGGCGGAATTGGCGGCGTTCTGCACCACCCAGTCGCCCTCCTGCAATCCGGAATCACGGAGCAGGCGCCAGGCGGTGGGCGGGTTGATGGTCGCCATGGCGGCCATCTCCAGCGGGATGTCTCCCGGCAGCGGAAAAAGGTCGGCAGCCGGGGCGACGGCCAGGGTCTGCCAGGAACCGATATCCGCCGGGACACTGACGCGGTCACCAACCGCCAGGTCCTCCACCTCTTTCCCGGTCCTGACAACCTCGGCCACTCCCTCGCGCCCGCCCACGGCCGGCAGGGACTTGAGGCGCCCGTATTTGCCGAGGATCATCCCGAAATCCGAAGGATGAACAGGAGCCGCCAGAATGCGGAGAAGGACCTCCCCGGGACCGGGTTCCGTCACTTCCCTCTCAACAAGGCCGAGCACCTCCGCGGGCTTTCCCGTGCTTTCGTATACCAGCGCTTTTGATCGTTCCATGGGAAGACCTTCGGAAAGCGTGGACAGAATTGCCAGAACGAAAGCGCGTGAAATGCGCAATCAGGGAACCCGCAGGGCAAGGTAACCGCGGTTGCCGCGATACAGTACCCAGAGCTTGTTGACCCGGCCCGAATGCAGCGCATTGGCCAATTCCCCGACAGAGGTCACTTTCGTGTCATTCACTTCCAGGATGACCATTCCGGGAACCAGCACGGAGGCGTAAGGGGACCGCGCGTTCACCTCGTTGACAAGGACCCCCTCCTCCACATCGACTTCCCACTGCTCCCGGGCGGCGGGGGTTACCGGTTCGAGGCCGATCCCGTCCAGCGGCGAATCCTCCGCCATGACGACCGCGGTCGGGTCATCCAGGCTGCCCAGCGTGACCATCAGGGCCTCCTCCCCCCCTTCGCGCAGAACCGTGACTTCCACTTCCGATCCCGGGCGGATGGAAGCGATCCGCAGACGCAGGTCGGCAACGGATTCAACGACTTCCCCATCGATCTTGTGGATGACGTCGCCGCGACGCATTCCCGCGCGGTCGGCGGGGGTGTCCTCCTGGACCTGTTCGATCAGCGCACCGCTGTTGACCTCCAGCCCGAAGGCTTCCGCGAGGTCCGGATTCAGGTCGCTGATCGACACGCCGAGATAGCCGCGCCGGACCCGTCCGTTTTCAATCAGTTCCATCACGACGGTGCGCGCCAGACGGGAGGGAATGGCAAAGCCGATCCCGATATTGCCGCCCGTCTGCGAAAAGATGGCGGTATTGATACCGACCAGGCGGCCCATCGCATCCACCAGGGCCCCGCCGGAATTCCCGCGGTTGATGGCGGCGTCGGTCTGGATGAAATTCTCGTAGCCCTCGTTGCCCAGCAGGCCGAGGTTGGTCCGCTTGGTGGCGGAAACGATACCCATGGTCGAGGTCTGCCCGACACCGAGTGGGTTCCCGATGGCAAAGACCACATCCCCGACGCGCAGGTTGTTGCTGTCCGCCATCTTGATGAAGGGCAAGTCCTCCCGCTCGATCTTGAGCAGGGCCACGTCCGTCCGTTCATCCCGCCCGACCAGCCTGGCATCGACCTGGGAACCGTCGTTGAGGTGGACATTGATCTCGTCGGCCGGTTCACCGGTGTTGTCGGAAACAACATGGTTGTTGGTGAGGATGTAGCCATCGGCGGAAATGATCACGCCGGAGCCGAGGCCGTTGGGAATGCGGCGCTCGAGGGTTTCCGGTTCCGATGGCTGGCTGGGACGGTTGTCCGGAATGCCATAGTAGCGGCGCAGGAATTCCTCCATTGGGCTGCGCCCGCGGTTGCGCATGATCTCGACGATGCTCGCCGTGGTCACGGAGACCACCGCCGAACGGGCGGGTTCCAGCATGTCCGCGTAGCTGGAGATCAGGGGGCTGCTCCCCTTCGCAAGGGGAGTCGTGTCGAAGGAGAAGGCATCCTCCTCCAGCACCGGGCGCTCCGGCACCGGCTCCTGCTCCTGTTCCTGGGCCTGGCATGCGGTTCCCAGGGTGAGAACCAGGCACAGCCCGAGGACGCGTGTTATCATTGAGAGCTCGCTCTTTTCCGTTATTTCGCTCATAAATTGCTCCAAGATAGATTCTTGGACGCGGAACTTCAAACGGGATTCAAAAAAACTAGCCTGCCTTATTCATGAAACCCGTAGCGAAACCGTCTCAGGGTGCTTGCACACAAGGCTTGCCACCGGGCAGCGACCTCAACGTGTTCCAGGGAGCCACCGCTCCTCAATCAAAAGTGATCTCGATTCTCCAGAAGGCGGCCTCCCCAGTGGAAATGGCTCCCCCATTGAGCTGTTTGGTGGTTCCATCCCCGAGGACCGGATCGCCGACATTCACCCAGGGCGGGCTCAGGTCTTCCGACCGTTGGACCTGGTAGAGCAGGCCCGGGACCGTCGGCCATTCAATGGTGGCGTTTGCACCGACCACGGAAATAGCCGACTTCGGGACGGGAAGAGCCCCCTCGGAAAAAACCGGTGCATCCCCCGAGTAGTCCACCGAATAGAGGGAGGATCCGTCCCACACGTGCAGGACCCGGTTCATCAATTTCAGATTCGGGCCGTCAAAGACCGGCCAGACAGTGCTGGAATCAAAGGATTCGGCCGCCAGCGGCCCGGCCCCGTCCGGATCGACACTCCAGGATGCCACCCGTCCGGTACCCGTCTCGTTCGGGAAGGTGGGGAGGGTCCAGCTTTCGGGGGGGCTGGCCCCGGTGTCGTAACTGGGGAGGAACATCTTCGAGACCGGTTCCGTCACCCCGTAGGACCAGTCGTATTCGGGCTCGGTGTATTCACCGGTCAGCTGGTAGGTCGCGGTGATGACACGGCCGTCCATGGCGGTGTAGGTCACCTCCAGCCCGTTGGTGCTCAACGATGTAGTGGAAAGGTAATACGACTGGAATTCCGCGAAGGTGTCGTATTCGGCATCCGCCGCGGAGCCGGCCTCCATGATCAGGCCCCCCAGGTTGTCATAATCCGCGAAGCTGCTGAAATACCGGCTTGAGGAACTATAGACCGGAAGCGAGCCATCCACCGAGCGGATTGCGAAGAAGGTGTCCCCGAACTGGCCGAAGCGGACGGACCCACTGGAAGCGGTGGCAGTGAGTCCCGGCTCGAACCAGATGTAGGAGGTCCGGGCGTTGGGCACGTTGCCATCGTCCTGGGAATTGACCGGGGTCTGACGGCCCGCGTAGGAAAGGCCCTGGAACCCGCCCCAATCCGGTGAAGAAAACCGTGCTGTGAAATCGTTGTACCAATTTTCAAGCCAGGTTGTTTCCACCAGGTTGATCGCCGCATCGTACTGCGCCTGCGCGCCGGAGTGGATGTAGTTCAGCTGGAGGATGACATTCCTGTCCTGCACGACCTGCATCCACGGATTGCGCAGGCAATACTTGGCCGCCCGCAGCCCATTGTTGCCGGCAATGACAGCAGGCGAGTAGGCGCCCGTGCTGGTCACCAGTTTCCATGGATTCACCCGGTACACCGCACTCGCCCAGCCGCCATAGGGAAACTGCGCGGCGCCAAGGGTGTAGCTTGCCCCGACATAGTACTGTTCCAGCGATTCGCTGGCCTTGCTCATCAGGTAATTGGAGCGTCCATGCCGGGTCTGGGTGTTTTCCATGCCGGTCTTGTCGGCGAGGGCGACGGCCACGGCGGGGGGACGATAGCTGCTGGTGGCCGCATAGACCGCGGTGATGGGCTGGTGCTCCACGCGTACGGTTGTGTTGGCAAGCTCCGTCGGCACGTCCGCCGGATCCCCAAACCAGAGCCAAAGCAGGAAATCGGTCTCATCATCCCGGTCATAGCGGTCCATTTTCCCCTCCCCGCGCACGCTCGCGCCATTGACCACCCCGTAGCGGTATTTCAGGGCCATGGCGGCCGCGTACCAGTCGAGGACAGCGCGGGCCGTGGTGTTCAGTTCCGGATCGTCCAGGCAGGCGGGCAAGGTGGCTTCATAAAGGTTGACCCAGGGAGCCACGTTGAACACCCCGTACACACTGGAGTCGTATTCGACACCGCCCACCGTGTAGAGCTGCCGCGCCCAGGACTTCAGGTAATCGCGCATTTCCGCCTCCTTGGCGACCGGGTCCGGATAATTCGCCGGATCATCCGCACGGCGGGCGGCATAATAGGCGCTGTCCTGGGCCAGCTTGCAGAAGATCCATGCGCTGGGACGGTTCATGTTGATATGGTTCATCGTCCCCTCGCCGGTGAAGGCGTTGTAGTTGTCGGTCCGGGTCATCACCGCCTCGGTGTAGGCGTCGGCATAGGTGCGGTTAGTCGGGGACCCGTCAATGACCGGAGAATCGTACACACCGGTTGCCCCGGGGGCGTCAGAGAACATGGCCAGGTTCCCGGCCAGACCAAGAAAGCGAAAATGGAAAAGATTGGGGCTTCCCCCACTCTGAATGATTCCCTGCTCAAGCCAATCATTGGCGTTCACAGCATTGGGCGGGTAAGTCCCCAAGGGATCCCCACCGGCATCCGCGACCCCATACTTCGTGAAACGGGCATTGATCTTCGGCCCCGTATATTTCTCCGGATCCGACTGGTCATCATAGGGATTGTCCCCGCCGGGGGTCTGGTACACATCCGCGACCCAGTCGATGATGATATCGGCCTTCGTCTGGAAGTCGGTCTCGTAGTCGGCAAAAAGGGGGCTTGTGGAGGCCAGTACAGCACACAGCGCAAGATACAGGGTAATCGATTTCATAATCGGTAACGATGAGGGTTAAAAGTACCCACTATAAAGCGCTGCGAATTATTCACAATCCCGATTAACGCCATCCATTGGGCGTAAATCCGACAATCCAAACACCCTGGAAAAATTCTCCCGCACCTGCCCTGCCAACTTCTCCGGATCCTCCCCGCGCCATTTGGCAAGGAACCGGTAAGCGGTCCGGATCTCGAAGGGATGGTGGAGCCGCTGCCCATCAGCATCCCGGAGGGGGAATTGGCAGACGTTTTCCGGCGGCACCATGTCGGGGGCATCGGTCTCGACAAGCAACCGGTCGAGGGGGCAGGCCCGTGCCGCGTCGCGCATGCGCTTGCGGCCGGGATCGGAGGCATAGGCGGAAAAGGAGGCATGCCCGCCAAGGTCGAGAAGCTGGAAG
>JBNGDP010000073.1:0-18943 GCA_049975345.1 Oceanipulchritudo sp.
GGTCTCCCAGTGCCCTGGCAGCGGCGCGCAAGCGCGCGCGCCACGAATGCCCGCTACAATTCTATCAAACTATAGTGAAACCGGTATTATGCATCAGGACACTGCTTTGGTTTCCACAATTTTCCACGAAGAGCCAAGAAACCACCTTTGTCAGCTTTTCAGCGCCTCCGAGCGACTGAGCCTTTCTTTCAAATTCGCCGGCCAAAGGTCTCTCGGACCGTACCGGATGAGCTGCAGGCATTCATGAACCTGCCCGCTTGAAGGCAACCCACGAAGCCGGCGCAGCTGGATCAACGTCCCCGCCCGCCGGCGCATGATCTCCTCGAACTGCTTGCGCCGGTGACGGCGGCGCAGAAAAAGCATGGCGGCAAGCAGCCCGCAGAGGGCAAGGGCCGGCGCCATGAAGTCGCGCACAAGCCCGCCCCATTCACCGCTCTCCCTGATCGCCTCCCAGTCCTTTTTGAGCAGGGTGCGGATTTTTGTTAGGGTCGTCTTCAGCCCTTCGAGCCCAAGCAAGCCGGTTTCCTTCACCACCTCGGCCATGACGGCCTGGTCCTCGCTGTCGAACTGGATGACCCTCCGGAACCAGAGGATACGCAGGCTGTCGAGCCAGGCCTGCCAGGTGCGGTCGGAGCGCAGCCGGCCGCCGGCGAGGGCGTCCTCCACGGATCCGGGATCCACCCCGTAGCCGGGGGTCGGATCCACCCGCAGCCAGCCGCGCTTCGGGACAAAGAGCTCGCACCAGGCATGGGCGTGGCGGTTGCGCACCATGTAGTAGTTTTCGTACCCGTTCCAGTCGCCCCCGGCGTAGCCGGTGACCAGGCGGGCGGGATAACCGGCGTAGCGGGAAATCAATACAAAGGCGCCGGCGTACAGTTCGCAGTGCCCGGGAATGCCGGAATCGACCCAGCGCAGGAGGGTCTCCCCTTCCCCGCCGGGAACCCGGCTTTCAAGGCTGTAGCCGCGCCCGACCCGGAGGAACCGGACCAGACGGTCCGCGAACTCGCCCACCGGCATGCCCCGCGCGAATCCGATTTCCTCCAGCACCGCGTCGAGGATGCGACGGTTGGCCTCCCCCTCGGGAACGACCAGAAGGGTTTGGGGATAGGCCACATCCTTGAGGTAGGTGGCCTCCGAGGTGTCGACCAGGAGCGGCTCCATCCCCGCCAGGAGACCATCCTCGTCCCCGAACGGAAGGAAGCCCCCGAAGGAAAGATCCTCGTACCGCAACGACAGGGTCGTGGCGTTGATCTCGGTTCCCTGGAGGACGCGGGTGAGGTCGTGGATCTGCAGGGCGGTGCGGTTCTTGAAGCGCAAAGTGTCGTAGGTGTCGCCAGTGGGAAGGTAGGAACTGATCCCCCCCTCCAGATAAAGCGTCCAGACCGATTCATTGGTCTCCCGCCGCTTCCCCGGATAGGCGAAATCGAACCGGTAATGCTGCAGGGTCCGTCGCAGGCGCGCCACCTTCGGGGAGACCATGAACCCGCCGTCGTAGTAACTGTCCAGCACGACCATGCGCCAGTAGGGCCGCGCCGGCGGATCCTCCGATTCCACATCCACCCGCATGGCGATGGTGTCGTCATTCAGGATGCTCACCACGTCCCCGTACTGGACATGGTCGGAAAAGCCGGTGAGGCTGCGATCGGTCTGCAGACGGGGGAACGGCAGCGCCGCCCCGATATCAAACCGGGGCATGAAGAGGAAAAAGAGGAGGCTCATCCCGGTCGTCCCGAGAAACAGGAGCACCCCGGCCAGCAGGGTCCGCCGGTCGAAACGGTCGCGAAAACGCCGATACAGCCGCAACCAGGAAAAGGAGGAGAAAACGGGTTCCGTTTTCCCGTTTCCGGCCCCGTCCTTTTCCCGGCAGGCCAGGTTGACGGCAAAGAGCAGCCCCATGGCCAGCGGGGCGTAGGCCAGCAACTGGAGCCCGAAGGTGATCTCCTGGCTGAGCACGCCGGTCACCATGAGCAGGAAAAGAGTGAGGAGCAGCAGTTGCAGGTCCTCCCGCATGGTGCGCACCTGCAGGCCGCGGTACAGCGTGAGCAGCAGGACCATCCGGAAAAGGGGCGGGAAGAAGTCCCCCCCCGAAAGGACAAAATCGCTGACGATAAAAATGATCAGGACCAGCGGGGAAAACCGCCAGAACCACCGTGGAATCCGTTCCGTCCAATGCGGAACGAAGCAGCTTGCCAATACCAGGCCGATGGACGCGGTCACGAGTACATCCGCCCCGAGGTCCAGGGAATAGCTCCCGGCCAGGCTGATCAGGACGAGGACCTGCCCGATCAACCACCGAACCGCCGCCAGTTCGCGCTGATCAAGCCTGGCCAATGGTCCCCTCCTCCATTTTCGCGATGACCGTTCCCGCCGGTCCGGGTACAAAACAGACCGAATCCATGGGAGCGCTTTCCCGGCTTGCCCCGCGGCCAAAGGGGTCAGCCCTTTTACCCCGCTCCAGCGCGCCCAGACGGTCCAGCAATGCGTACAAGTCCTCGATGGCGGACACCTTGACCGCTTCTTCGCCTGCGACCTTCCCGGCCAGCAACTGGTCGCGCTGGAAGAGATCCTCGGCCAGGCTGGCCGCGAAGGAGCACATTTTCTCAAATTGTGCGTCGTCCCGCCAGAGATGCGGGGAGGGATCCACCCACAGCTTGAAGGCCTGGTGATGTTCCTGCTCGGTTTCCCGCACCTGCAGCTTGCCTGTGCGGGCCGTGGCTTTCCAGTGAATCCGCTTCAGGGGATCCCCGCTTCGGTACTGCCGCAGCTGTACAAGGTCGACGCCCTCCCCTCTCCGCTTGTGGTGGCCGTAAAGCCAGCGGCGACCGGCCTTGTCGCCCCGGAACTGGTACGCGACGCGGGCCGGCCAGATAATGACCTCGCGCTGAAAACTGTCGGTAATGGTTTTCTTCAGGAAACCGAAGGGATAACGGGAGACCAACCCTTCGAGGGCAAGCGTCTCGCGCCCCCGCCGAAGCGGGGTAAATTCCCAATGCAATCGCGTGTTCTGCCCCGGGTCGAGGCGCTCCTCAAGGGCGAGGAATTCGGTCAGTCCGCTTTGCGGGGCGGACACGCGGAAGCTCAGGGAATAACTGGGAAGCCGGCGCTTGGTGTTCGCCAGCTCGAGGTAGACCGGGCTCGGCTCACCAACCCGGAAATGCCGCCCGGTCTCCAGGCGCCAGCGCAGGCCCTTGAAGTTCAGCCAGCTGAGCAGGCCGCTGACCAGCAGCGTGCTCAGCAGCATGGAAAGGGCGAGATAGAGGATATTCTGGCCGGTATTGAAGGCGGCCGTCCCGACCCCGATGGTGATGAGGATCAGCATTGTCCCGGTCCGGGTGGGGAGGGTCCGGTGCCCGCGCGGCGGTCGCACCAGCTGCACCAGGACCCGCACGGTGTTTCCGATGCGCGACTCCCCGGCAAAATACCCGGGATCCGCCCAGTCGACTTTGCCTGACTCCGACATTGGCCGAATATGGACGCGATTAAGCAGCCTTTCAAGCCTCAGCCCAATTCAGCGCTGGCGGCGCGTGTCGCAATTTTCCGTCCTCGATGAGGCGATAGAAGCAGGAGGGGCGGCTGTTACCATCGGCGTCCCTGGTGTGGCAAGTGCCCTTCCCTTTCGGCCGGACCAGGTAGAGGATGGAGTTTTGCTCGCAGTTGACGCGGGCTTCCACCAGCTCGAGGAAATCCCCGCTGGTGGCGCCTTTGATCCACAGCTCGTTGCGGCTGGTGCTCCAGAAGACGGCGACCTTCTCAGAAAGGGCGGTGCGGAGGGCCAGCTCGTTGACATAACCGAGCATCAGGACAAGGCCCGTGTCGACATCCTGGGCAACGGCCGGAATGACCCCGGGTGCGCAAGCGGCGACGCTCTCCAGCTTGCTGAAATCCAGCGCCAGTGTCGTGCCTTCTTCCAATTCCTGACCCATGCCGTTCACCTTGGGGAATTGCGGACGGCGATCAAGCAAGTTCCCAGGAAGGATCAAAGGAATCCGGGTCAAGTATGCATCCCGCGGGGTCGGCAAGGGCGGCAAAGGCGATCATGGCGGCATTGTCCCCGGTGTGGCGGGGTTCGGCGACATGCACGGGCAGGCCGGTTTGCGTACCAAGGGTGTGGAAGGCCTCACGCAGGACGGCGTTGTTGGCCACTCCCCCGGAGAGGCCGATGCTGCGCCAGCCCCCGCCTTCCAAAAGGTGCCGGGTCTTGCGAACGAGGGCGTCCACCACCGCCTGCTGGTAACTCGCACAGATGTCCGCCAAGGCCGCTTCCACCTCCCGGTCGTCCATTTTCTCCAGGAGGTAGCGCAGGCTGGTTTTCAGCCCGGAAAAGGAAAAGCGCGGATCATCGGCCTGCGGGAAGGCGCGGGGAAAATCGTACGCGGCGGGATTGCCGCCATGAGCGGCTTTTTCAATCAACGGTCCTCCCGGATAGGGCATACCGAGCAACTTGGCGCCCTTGTCGAGGGCCTCGCCGGCGGCGTCATCGACCGTGTTTGCCAGCACCGCCAGCCGGCGCTGCTCGTTGATTTCGAAAAGGACCGTATTCCCGCCGGAAACAATCAGCCCCAGATGGGGAAGCTGCTCCGCAAAACGAGGATCGAAACCGGCGGGTTCCTCCTCATGAAGGTGGATGAACGGGGAAAAGGCGTGCCCGCGCAGGTGATTCACGCCGACCATTTCCAAACCATAGGCCATGGAAAGGGCTTTGGCCAGAGACATACCGAGGGCAAGGCAACCGGCAAGGCCGGGGCCGGTTGTCACCGCGACAAGATCCCCCGGACGGGGCTCGTATTGTGCGATCATTTCCTTCAGGAGCACCGGAAAGTTGTCGAGGTGCTCCCGGCTGGCCAGATCCGGGACAATCCCCCCGTAGGCCTGGTGCTTCAAAATCTGCGAATGCACCCACTCGCCGGACAGGCCGCTGGCCGGATCAAACAGGGCCAGCGCCGATTCGTCGCACGAACTCTCCACCCCGATGATCATGGATGAAATCCTGCCCTTCTTTTTTTTGAAGGGGGCGGAGGTGTCAACAAAGGCTGAAGTTCCCGCCAGATTAGACGAAGAGCTTCATCATGCTTCATTAATTTGGAATCCAGTTCAGCCAGCTTTCCCAGCGCCTTTATCTGGCTGACAAGGAATTCCCGCTGTTTGATGAAAGCCCTAACCACGTGAACGCTCATTTTCTCGGCATTTTCACTCCTCAAAACATTCGCCACCATGAGGGCGCCGTGTTCGGAGAATGCGTTTGGTAGGGATCGGCGCCCCCCATGGGGGCTTGAGGTCACATTTTGTGACTTCAAGTTTTTCCATTCAATTGCAGTCAACCGGAACATAAAGTCACTTGGGAAACGTTTGTTATTCCGTTTAACTGCCTGATTTAAAACTTTGGTCTCCACACCGTAAAGGGCGGCAAGATCGGAATCAAGAATGACTTTGGTGTCTCGGATGGATAAAATCAACCTGTCTATAGATCCTGGCATCGCTGAACTCGGGGCATGAGACATGATTCCAATGGTGCAGAATAAATTGGCATGTCAATTATCTAACGTGATTTAAATTATCCAAAACCACCTCCACAAACCGCTCGGTCTGGTCAAAATGGACATTGTGGCCGGCGTCGGCAATGGTCACCAGCCTGGCCCGCGGGAAGAAGCCCCGGATCATGGGCTCATCGCCGTCCTCGACGAAGCGGGAGCGCTCACCGCGGATGTAGAGCACCGGACCCTCGTAGCGTTCCCCGTCCTTCGGAATCTGCTGGAACAAATTGGGCAGGGCGGCGTGCAGAATGTCCAGATTGACGATCCAGCGGAAGCCACCGTGGTCCTTTCGCTCGAGGTTGCTGACGAGAAACTTCCGGAAGGCCCAGTCGCGGATGTCCGGCTCCAGCCACTCCTCGGCCTCGGCGCGGTTACGCAACCGGTCCACCGGCATCTTCCGCATGATGGCAAACTCGCGCTCCCAGCGTGGCGGCGCGGCCCGCGGGGCGATGTCGACCACCGTCAGCGAGGCGATCCGCTCCGGAAACGTGCAGGCCAGGTGCATGGCAACCTTGCCGCCCATGCTGTGGCCGAGAATATGAAACTGAGCGAATCCCTGCCCGTCCGCCCAATGCAGGACGTCCCCCGCCATGGAGGGATAATCCATTTGGCTGTGATGCGGGCTGGACCCGTGGTTGCGCAGATCAAGGGCGTACACCGCCAAGAGCTCCCCGAGTTGCTTGCCGGCGCTCTGCCAGTTGCGGGAGGAGCCCAGCAGCCCGTGTAGCAGCACCAGTGGAGGCCCCACCGCTTTCTCCCCATATTTCCGCTCCGCAAGCCTGACTGACTGCATCCGTGCAGTCCTGCCCGAATGCTTCATCTTCTCAAACAAAAAAACATCCTGCGGCCGGTCACCGCCTTTCAATGTATCCGCCTTTCCCGATCCGGTTCCGCCACTCGGACTGCCTGGAATTGACCGTTCCGCCTTCTTGATTCGGCGGATTCCGACCGGATGCTTAACCCGATGACAACGGATCCGATTCCCATCCTCCTGCTTCGCGGCCAACCCGTCATTCTGGATGCCGACCTGGCCGCCCTCTACGGGGTGACCACCAAGCGCCTGAATGAACAGGTCCGGCGGAATCAAGAGCGATTCCCGGAGGACTTCACCTTCATGCTGACCAAGAATGAAACTGAACGTTTGAAGTCGCAATTTGCGACTTCAAATTTCAACTCATTGTTTATCAGAGGCTTGAAATCCACGGGACGGGGCGGTCGCCGAAAACTCCCCCTCGCCTTCACGGAGCATGGCGCCCTCATGGCTGCGAATGTCCTGAACAGTCCCGAAGCGGTGAAAATGAGCGTCTTCATCATCCGGGCCTTCGTGAAACAGCGGGAGGAACTCAGCGCCAACGAGGCGATCCTCAGGCGCCTGGCGGAGATCGACAAATCCCTGCTGCTGCACGATTCGGCCCTACGCGACCTGTATCAAAAGCTGCTGCCGCTGCTCGAGCCCCCGCCTCCCAAACCGAAACGCCCCTTGGGATTCGGATAGGCGGACTACCTGAAATTGACCATTCTGCCGTCTTGCTGTGGCGAAAATTAACCAAGACTCTCACTGGGTGAAAACGGATCCGATTCCCATCCTGCTGCTCCGCGGCCAGCCCGTGATTGTCGATGCCGACCTGGCCGGCCTTTATGGCGTAAAAACCAAAGCCCTGAATCAGGCGGTTCACCGAAATTCAAATAGATTCCCGGATGATTTCTATTTTCGATTAAACAAGGAGGAAAAAGAGCAGGTGGTCACAAATTGTGACCACCTTGAGAAGCTGAAGTATTCAAAAGTCCTCCCCCTCGCCTTCACGGAACACGGCGCCCTCATGGCGGCGAATGTCCTGAACAGTCCCGAAGCGGTGAAAATGAGCGTCTTCATCATCCGGGCCTTCGTGAAACAGCGGGAGGAACTCAGCGCCAACGAGGCGATCCTCAGGCGCCTGGCGGAGATCGACAAATCCCTGCTGCTGCACGATTCGGCCCTGCGCGACCTGTACCGGAAGCTGCTGCCGCTGCTCGAGCCCCCGTCAGCCAGGCCGAAGCGTCCCATCGGCTTCGGCTGAGCTTGCCCGGGACCCGTGCAATCCAAGCAACCCGATTCAGGCGGGAAATTTCATTGATTCCGGACGGAGTTGTGGAACACTCGCCTACTTCCGAATGTCATCCTCCCCGCCAAAGATCACCCCCATGATGCAGCAGTACCTGGAGGTCAAGGCCAAGCTGCCTCCCAATACCCTGCTGCTGTTCCGCCTGGGTGATTTTTATGAAATGTTCGACGAGGATGCTCAGGTCGGCTCGGATGTCCTTGGAATCACCCTCACCCAGCGCAACGGCCAGCCCATGGCGGGCATCCCCTTCCACGCGGCCGACGGCTACATCCAGAAATGCCTGAGGGCCGGTAAGAAGGTGGCCATCTGCGACCAGATGGAAACGCCGAAGCCCGGCCAACTCGTCAAGCGTCAGCTCACCCGCATCCTGACCCCCGGCACCACCCTCGAGGACCAGCACCTCGAGGCCGGCAGCAACCAGTACCTGCTCGCCTGCAACTGGGGCAAGCGCGGGCTGGCCGCCGCATGGCTCGACCTGACCACGGGCGACTTCCAGATCGCCTCCAGCCCGGGCTACAGCAGCCTGATCAACGTTTTTCACGCCCTCGATCCAAAGGAAATCATCCTGCCGGACAACGCCCTCGAGGAGTGGCGGGAGAGCGATGAAGTGGAGGGTTGGTGCAACGAACTGGAACGGCTCCTGCAAAACCGCACCCACTCCACCCTGATGCCATGGCAATTCGACCCGCGCGAGGGCGCCCGCACGGTCATGCAGACCCTCGGGGTCATGAACCTCGACGGATTCGGCATCGCCATGGACCACCCGGCCCTCGGCGCCGCCGGGGCGGTCCTCGCCTACGCCGCCGAAAACCTCTGCGCCAAGCCGGAAAACGTGCGCCGCATCCGCGAATACCGGGCCAGCCACACCCTCCAGATCGATCCGGCAACCCTGCGCAACCTTGAAATCTTCCGCTCCAGCGCCGGGATCCGCAGGGGCTCCCTGCTCGATGCCATGGACGGCACGACGACCGCGCCCGGCTCGCGGCTCCTCGAGCAAAGCCTTACCGAACCGCCACTTGACCTCACTGAACTGAAGCGCCGCCAGCGCTGCGTCGGCGAATTCCTCAGCGCCCCCGGGCTGGCCTCCGAGCTGCAGGAATACCTGCGCGGCGTGCGCGACCTGCCGCGCATCCTGGGACGCCTGCGCAACGGCCTGCGCAACCCGCGCGAGCCGGGGGCCATCCGCCAGACCCTCCACCAACTTCCCCACATCCATGCCGTCATCGAGAGCTTCGACAGCCCGCAGCTGAGTGAGCTTTCGGCCAATCTCGGTAACTATCCGGACCTGCTCGACCTCCTGGACCGCGCCCTTAATGACTCCCTCCCCACCCAGATCCAGGACGGCGACTTCATCGCCGATGGATTCGACGAGGAACTCGACCGCTTGCGCGGCCTGACCCGTAATTCCCGCCAATGGATCGCCGATTTCGAAACCGCCGAAATCGAGCGCACCGGCATCAAGTCGCTCAAGGTCAAGTTCAATAACGCCTTCGGCTACTTCATCGAGGTGCGCAAGGCCAACCTGGGAAATGTCCCCGAAGATTACATCCGCAAGCAGACGGTCACCAACGCGGAGCGCTTTTACACCCCGGAACTCAAGGAAAAGGAGCGAGAAATCCTCCACGCCGAGGAAAAGGCCGTCGCCCGCGAGGAAAGCCTCTTCAATGAAATTGTCTCCGCCATCCTCGACCGGGCGGACGCCCTCGAGGCGACCGCCCACTGCCTTGCCAAAATCGACCTCTTCGTCGGTTGGGCCCAGCTGGCCAGGGAGTGGAACTACACTTGCCCGGAACTCGACCATTCCGCCTCCATCGAGATCGAGGCCGGGCGGCATCCGGTCGTGGAACAGATGATGCGCGAGCAGCGCCTCAAGGGCCTCCCCGGAGAGCATGATTTCGTGCCCAATGACACCTTCCTGAGCTCCGAAGAGGCCCAGATCTCCATCATCACCGGCCCCAACATGGCCGGCAAGAGCACCTACATCCGCCAGGTCGCCCTCATCACCCTGATGGCCCAGGTCGGATCATGGGTGCCCGCCTCGCGCTGCCGCATCGGCCTGGTCGACCGCATCTTCTCCCGGGTCGGGGCCAGCGACGAGCTCGCCCAGGGCAACTCCACCTTCATGGTGGAAATGAACGAGACCGCCAACATCCTCAACAACTCCACCGACCGCAGCCTCATCATCCTTGATGAAATCGGGCGCGGCACCAGCACCTACGACGGGCTGAGCATCGCATGGGCGGTCGTCGAGCACCTGCACGGGCAAAACGACAAGGGCCCCCGCACCCTCTTCGCCACGCATTACCACGAGTTGACCCAGATCGAGGGCGAACTGCCCCGCATCCGCAATTACTGCGTCGCCGTCAAGGAATGGAACGACCAGATCATCTTCGTCCGGCAGGTCCAGCGGGGGGCTGCCGACCGCTCCTACGGGATCCAGGTCGCCCGGCTGGCCGGCCTGCCCGAAACCGTCATCAACCGCGCCAAGGTCATCCTCAGCCGCCTCGAGGACGACGACTCCAGCCACAATATCCTCCGCCAGCGCATGCGCGCCCGTAAAAACCTCCCCCCCGGCGAGGAACCACCCCAGCTGGAATTGTTTTAATTGGACAAAGGACGAGGGACGAAGGACGAAAGACCTCTGTTGTTCCCTGGCCATCGTATTTAGTCGTTGGTCCTTTGTCCTTTGTCTTTTGTCCTTTGTCCTTTGTCCTTTGTCCTTTGTCCTTTGTCCTTTGTCCTTTGTCCAATTTCCATTTGCATCCATGCCAATTCGGGCTTTCCTTTCGGAGGCATGTCGGGAAAAAACTTTCATGAGGTCATTGACCTGATTCGCAAGGAGGACGCGCGCTACGAGGCGGGCGCCTACACCTTCATGCGGCAGGCCCTCGACCACACCCTGAAAGGCATCCTGGAGAAGGAAGAGATGAAAAAGCACCGCCATATTACGGGGCGTGAATTGTGCGAGGGCATCCGGGAATTCGCCCTCGAGCAATACGGACCCATGGCGCGAACCCTCCTCGAGGCATGGGGCATCCACCAAACCGAGGATTTCGGGCAAATCGTGTTCAATCTTGTGGAGTTCGGGATTTTCGGAAAAACGGAGGAGGATTCCATTCAGGACTTCTCCGGGGTGTACGAGTTTGAGGATGTGTTCGAGAAGCCCTTCCGGCCATCCAGGCGGTATTTCCCTCATCCGGTACCCAGCATGAGCGATTCATCCTCCTGACCATGGACTCCCCGCCCGGCCTGCCCCATTCGCTGGAGACCCTTCTTGTCCGCACCCCGGAAGTCCTGCAACTGGACAACGGCCTGACCGTGATCTGCCTGCAGGACATGGCCCATCCGCTGGTCAGCGTGCAGGCATGGGTCCGCACCGGCAGCATCCACGAGGACCGGCACCTTGGATCCGGCCTTTCCCATTTCCTCGAGCACATGCTCTTCAAAGGGACGGGCAAACGGGCTCCCGGCGACGTCGCCCGGGACGTGCAGGAATTCGGCGGCCAAATCAACGCCTATACCTCTTTCGACCGGACGGTCTACTATATCGACGGTCCCGCTGAATCCCTCGGTCAGTGCCTGGAGATCCTCTCCGACATGACCCTGAACGCCTCCCTGCCCAGGCAGGAGGTACAGAAGGAAAAGGAGGTCATTCTCCGGGAAATCGACATGACCCTCGATGATCCGGACCGGATCCTGTCACGGGCCCTGTTTTCCGCGGCCTACCGGGAGCACCCCTTCCGCCATCCGGTCATCGGGAATCGTTCCCTCTTCGAACAGGTGGACCGTGAAATCCTCCATGAATACTACCGGACCCGCTATCGGCCGGGCAACATGGTCCTGTCCGTTGCCGGCCATTTCGACCGGGAAAGGCTCATTGAAGCACTCGCTTCGACCTTCGGCCGGGGAAAGGCCGGCACCGTCCGCCCGGTCGTAATCCCCCGGGAACCGGGGCAGTTGGCCATGCGGGAGCTTCGCCTGTACGGGAATTACAAGATCGCCCGCGGTCTGCTTGCCTGGAAAATTCCCTCCATGCGCCATGAGGACGCTCCCGGACTGGATGTGCTGGCCGCGATCATCGGGGCCGGGAACAGCGCACGGCTGCGGCAGACCTTGCGCGAGGAACGGCACCTGGTACATGCGGTTTCCGCCTCGGCATGGAATCCGTCGTCACCCGGCCTGTTCTTCATCCAGTTCCAGTGCGATCCGGCCAAGGCCGCCGAGGCGGAGAGAGCCGTTCTTGATGAATGCGCAAAATTGGCCGAAAAGGGCTTTACGGATGAGGAACTGGAAAAGGCGCGCCGCTTCGCGGCCGTCAGCGAGGTGCAAATGCGGCAGACCACTTCCGGAATGGCGGCCCGGTTGGGGCTGATCAGCGCGCTTGTCGGGGACCTGCGGTATCCGGAAAGGTATTTCCAGGCCCTGTACCGGCTGGACAAGGACTCCCTGGCCGAACTGGCCCGGCGCACCTTCCAGCCGGAAAAACTGACCATCGGAACGCTCCTGCCGGAGGAAGCGCGGCCCCGCAGGGTCCAAAGCGCAACGGCCGGGGAATTGCCGCCTTTCAGGGAAAAAAAACTTCCCAACGGGGCGCGTTTGCTCTGGCAACGGGACCGGCGGCTCCCCCGGACGTGGCTGCGTTTTGCCGGACTCGGAGGCCCCCTGTACGAGGAGCCGTCGGAACGGGGAGCCACCTCCCTCCTTGCCACCCTCATGACCCGCGACACCGAGTTCCAGACCGCCCGCGAAGTGGCGCGGACCCTGGAGAACAACGGCGGTTTCATGAGCGATGCCTCGGGCAACAACACCTGGTCCCTCGGACTTGAAGGGATGCCCGAGGGCTTGGAGGATGCAATCCGGATCCTCCATAACGCCCTGCTCCACCCGGCATTCAGGGAGGAGACCCTCGTCCGCGAACGGGAGGCCCAGGTTGCCCATCTGCATGAATTGGAGGACGAAGTCATCGATTTCGGCCGCCTTGCCCTGCGCCGGCACTTCTTCGGCGGGCACCCGTTCAGCAGTCATCCCTGCGGCACGGTCCAGACCACGGCCAACCTGCAAGCCGAAAGCATGCGCCGCCTCCATCGTAACCTTCTCAAGGGGGAAAACGCGGTCCTCGTCCTCAGTGGGGATTTTGATCCGGATACGGTTCTTCCGCAACTCGAGGACCTTCTCCTCAGGATTCCCGCCGGACCATTTGAAAAGGCCGCCATCCCCTTCAACGGGCCGGCCGCGCGGGGCAGCGTTGCCGAAACCATGGACCGCGAGCAGGCCGTGGTTTTCGAAGCCTATCCGGATGTCGGCTTCAAGCCCGAGCTGGACCTGGTGGCGGAAGTCCTGGATGAGCTTCTTTCCGACATGTCCGGCCCCCTCTTCCGTTCCGTGAGGGAGGATCAGTCCCTCGCTTATTTCGTCGGCGCCTCCCGCCTGCTGGGTTTCGATTTTGGATGCTTCTCCCTGTACGCCGGGACTCATCCGTCGTCCGTCCAGGCCGTCTACAACTGCTTTGATCTGGAGATGGACCGGATTCGCAAGGGCGGCATCACGGAAGAGGAATTCAAGGCCGCCCTCACCCGTTTAAAGGTGCAGAACCGCTTTTCCCTGCAAAGCCCGGCCGCCCGGGCCAGCCGCGTGGCCCTCAATGTCCTGTACGGGAAACCGGTCATGGACTGGCTGGATTTCGAGACGCGTCTCGACTCCATCCAACTGGAGCAGTTGGCCGCTTTCGCCAACACCATCCTGGCGGCCGACAAGTGCCTGCGGCTGACCATCACCCCTAAAATTGACTAGAGCGGGTCCTTGAAACCGGGGAAAAGCGGGCATGGTCTGGATGGCGAACCATGCCGAATCACCGTTCCGATGGATTTATTCTGCCGTTTGCGCTGATCCTATCCTCCGCCATCCTGGTACTGGCGGTCCTCATGGTGGCGCAGGACGGGCGTTTCCTTTCCTCCCGTGGGCAGGAAGTCCTGCGCAAGCGGGCGGAGAGCCTTTTGCGCCTCAATGTCAACCCGTTGATCCGGCAACTCAACGGCAGGCTCAACGGAGAGGCGGCCTGTTCCGCCTTGAAGGCGATCGACGACGGGCCCCCTGAACTCCGCCGACCCGTACTCGTGGGCGCGGCGGAAGAGGAGACGTTCCTGCATGCCCCGGAGGAAGGTTTGGGAAGGGTGCGATTCTCCTCACCGGTATCGGGGTTTTTCCTGTATGCGGGAAAAACCGTGCTTTCCCCTTCGGAGTCCCCCATGCAGTTGACCCTATCCTGGGCGGGAGAGGACATCGCCCTCAGCGCCCCGTGGGAAAGCCCTTTCCCGGCCTGGCCCTTCCCTTCCTGGCTGCACGCGCCGGCACAGGAGGAACCCTCCCTGGCGGAATTGCTGGGCGACTCCACCCATGCGGACCTTGCCGGGCTTCCCTGGATTCCCGCGGGGGATGCACTCCCCTACCGGGAGGATGCGGCACCCGCCCTGGTTCCGGTGGTGACCTGGGTCGGGCTGCGGTTCGGGATCTTTGCCAGCGGGGTCTCCGGTTCCCGGGAAAAGACGGTTCGCATCCGGTATTACCTCGAGGGAAATCTCTGGAATCCCTACAACCGGCCCCTGCGCCTGCATGAGGGGGAAGGCTTGGAGCCGCTGTTCAGGCTCGTCCTTATCCATCTTCCCCAGATACGGATTCACAATTTGAGCAGGGGCATATCCAGCTCCTGGATTCCCCTCGATGAAGCCATCAACAGCCAGAGCGGGGCCCGGGGCATCGAGGCATGGATCCGCACTCCGGGCCGGATGGAGGCGGGGGCGGGCCTGCCCTTCCGGGAACCGGACGGTGCGGGCCAACCCGAAGGCCTTGCCCGAACCCTTCATGGCGGCTTCGCGGTCGGTCCGGCCGATCGGGTCAGGATCGAATTCAAGCCGGCGGAAAAAGGACCCGCTGCAGTCTGTCTTTCCCTCGCGGAGGGCGATCCCCTGCAGGCAGCCGCAAACGGCTCCGGCTGGTTCCGCCTCGAAGGTCCGGTCGGAGAGCCTTCCACCCTGGACTTCGCGAGGGCGGACGACCAACCGGCACCGTTCTATCTGGAAGAAGGGAGCCTCGCCTTTCGGGAATCCAACGCCCAGGTGCAATTGATCCTCGAACGGCCGCCGCCAACCCTGGCCGGAAGCGTCGATCCGCGCCGAACCGGGATTCGGGCAGGGAGTGCCTTTGTCGATGCGGAGGACAGGATGGTCGAGGAAGGCGATCTAATGGTGCGGGAAATCCGCGATCTGCGGAAAGACAGTCCCCGCTTTCCGGAACACCCCGGTTCGCCGGCCCTGTTTTCATGGCCCGCACAGGCGCCGCCATCCCTTCTCGCGGCCTCCGACCTTCCCGTATGGAGCGAAGGGTTCCGCATCGGCTCGCCAAACGCGGTTAGGATCAACAGGCTCCTTGATTCCGAGGGGGTCAAGGCGGCCGGAGAACCGGCGTACAAGCCCGCCTGGGCGATCAACATGCTTCCGGAGGCGGGTTGGCAGCAACTGCTTGCCGCATCCGGGATCCAGGCCCAGGCGGAAAACGGTGGCTGGCGATTCGGGGCCTACCCGGTAACGAGCCCCGACCAACCCCTGGATTTCCGGGATTGGACCACCGATTCCCTCAACCGGGCGGCGGAATATCTTTCAATGGCCATTTCCACAAAACCCTGCTCCTCCATCAGCGATTTCTTCAACCGCGGCCTGATGGGGAAGGCCTTTTCAGAGGCCATCCCGGGGGATCCGCTGCATTCCCTGATGCCCCTTCGGGGCTGGCTCAAGCAGGCCCCGCCAATACGAAGGCGCGGGGCCAGCTGGATTCTCCACCTGCTGGTGGAAGGGAGCCTCAACCGCCATTTCATACGGCGTTCCGCCAGGGTTTGGCTGCTGGAAAGCGCGGATCCGGACCGGCCGTCCGGATGGGAAATCATCCGCTTTGAGTGGACCGATCCCCGTCTTCATTGCCCGCCCCTTCCGCGTTGAAACCAAGTTCAAGCTGGTTTTCATCCTCCTTTTCCGGAAAACGCACCCCCACGCCGATGAGGCGGACCGCATGCGGGCTGCGCGCGAAGGCTTCCTCCATCAGGCACTGGTAGGCCCGGGCATCCAGCTCCGTCCCTCCCTGCTCGCGGGTTGTCTGCTGGAAGTTGGAAAACTTCAGCTTGACCAGGATCTTGTTGAAGCGACGCGGCTCCTTCATCTTGCGCAAATCCCGTCCCAGTTCATCCAGAAGGGCCGGCAACTCGGCCAAGCACCCCTCCAGCGTCGGAAGATCACGCGGATAGGTGCGCTCCACACTCATGCTTTTGCGCTCCCGTTCCGGCTCGACCGGGCGGTCGTCCTCCCCCCGGCAGCGCGCGTGTAGTTCCAAAGCCCGGCTCGGACCGAACCAGTGCTCCAGTTCCGTGATGGAGACTTCCTGCAGCTGCCCGCAGGTCTCGATTCCCCTGCCCTTGAAGATCTCCTCCGCACGGGGACCAACACCCGGGATCCGGCGGACCGGCAGGTCCTTCATGAACGCCCCCACCTGCTCCGGCAGGATCGCGAATTGGCCATCCGGCTTGCGCCAGTCGCTGGCGATCTTGGCCAGCATCTTGTTCGGGGCGATCCCGGCACTGGCCGTCAACCCGGTCTCCCGCCGGATTTCCCGGCGGATCTCACGCGCGATGTCGAAGGCATACCGCCGGTGATGGCTCACGTCGAGATAGGCCTCGTCCAGGGATAGCGGCTCGATCAAATCCGTGTAGCGGGCGAATATCCCCCGGATGCGCCGCGATTCCCGCCGGTACACATCGAAGCGGACCGGCTTGATGACCAGGTCCGGGCACAACTCAAGCGCCTTGAAGACCGGCATCGCGGACCGGCACCCGAACTGCCGGGCCATATAGTTGCAGGTCGTGAGGACCCCGCGGCCCGTGCTTCCCCCCACGCCGACCGGCTTGTCCGCAATCGACGGATCATCACGGCACTCGATCGCCGCGTAAAAACAATCCATGTCAATGTGGATGATCTTGCGCACAAAAATCTACCCCAATCCCCATCTCAATCCCCATCCCAATCCAGTGTCGCAATATTCAGGTAAAGTGCTATGAGGCTGAGAGGATTGGGATTGGGATTGGGATTGGGATTGGGATTGCTAAACCACCGTTCCGTCGGGGACAACACCGCCCTTGGTCACGATCAGGACTCCGTCCCGGACAATCACATCGCCCTGTTCATACATGTCGGGCTTCCCCTCCGGGCTGAGGCGGACGTTGTTCCCGATGCGGGCGTTCTTGTCGATGATGGCGTTCTCGATCCGGCAATTCTCCCCGACCCCGATATCCGGCCGCTGGAGGTTGCGGTTTTCCTCCCGGTCCTCATCATCCTCGAAGTAGTCGCCCCCCATCATGACAACATTCCTGAATTGCGTCCCTTTTCCGATGACCGAGCGCACCCCGATCACCACCCGGTCAAAGTCGCATTCCGTCAGGATGCAGCCCCCGGCGATGATCCCCTGCTTCATGGAGATCCCGTTGATCTTCGACGCCGGCAGGTAGCGCGCGCGTGTGTAAACAAGGTTGTTCTGGTCGAAAAAGTTGAAGGGGGGAACCGTGTCGGTGATGCTGAGGTTGGCCTCGAAGAAGGAGTGCACGGTCCCGATGTCCTCCCAGTAGCCCTCAAAGATGAAGCCCTTGAGGTCGACCTTGCCGAGAAGATGGGGAATCACTTCCTTCCCGAAATCGGTGTAGCTGTTGTCGAGGCTCTCACGCAGGACCCGCATCGAAAAACAGTAAATGCCCATGTTCGCCAGGACAAACCTGGCATCCTTGTCGGAGTGCAGGTGCGCGGTCACGGCCTCGCTCAGGGCCAGTCCCTCAATCACTTTCGGGTCGGTGGGCTTCTCGGCGAATTCCAGGATGGAAAGGTCGTCCTGCACGCGCATCAGGCCGAGACCATGGACATCGGTGGTGCGCATGGCCTTGGCGGCGATGGTCACCGCGGTGTTGGTTGCCCGGTGCTGCTCGATCAACGTGTCGAAGTCCATCTGGTAGAGCTGGTCTCCCGAGAGGATCAGGACCAGGTCATCCTCCGCCACATCCAGATGGTGCAGGTTCTGGCGGACCGCATCGGCCGTGCCCTGGTACCAGCTGTCCCCCTTTTGCGTCTGCTCGGCCGAGAGAATGTCCACAAAACCGCCCCCGAAAGGATCGAATTTATAGGATTCCTGGATGTGACGGTGCAGGGAGGCCGTGTTGAACTGCGTGAGCACGAAAATCTGGTTGAGCCCGGAATGCAGGCAGTTGCTGATCGGAATATCGACGAGGCGGTACTTCCCGGCCAGGGGGACGGCCGGCTTGCACCGCTCGGAGGTGAGGGGATGCAGGCGGGTGCCCCGGCCACCGCCCATGATAACGCAGACAACTTTCGATTTCATGCTTTCCGGCTCTCCTTTGGGGTTCAGGTTCTGTGCTTGCTATATGCCCCGGCCGGCCTTGTGATGCAACCCAATTATGTGTGGTATTGTTGGCTATATTGGCAAACAGGACGCCTCCCCCATCCTCCTGGACGGGCTGCGGCGTCTCGAGTACCGCGGTTACGATTCCGCGGGATTGGCGATCCTGGACCGCGAGGGATTCCATAACATCAAAAAGACCGGGCGCGTGGAGAACCTGCGCAAGGAGGCCCTGGGCAAGATCCGCGACGGGGACATCGGCATCTCCCACACCCGCTGGGCGACCCACGGGGGAGTCAGTGATGCCAATGCCCACCCGCACGTGTCCTGGGATGGGAAATTGGCCGTCGTGCACAACGGGGTGATCGAGAATTACGCCTTCATCAAGCGTGAACTGGAAGCCAAGGGCGTCACCTTTTCCAGCGAGACCGATTCCGAGGTGCTGGTCAACCTCATCGCCTTTCTCTACGAGGCGGAGCGCGAACACGAAAACATCCCCGCCCAGGAGGCGCTGATGAAAGCGCTGCGAAGCGCCCTTTCGCAGGTGGAAGGAGCCTACGGGATCGCCCTCCTTTGCGTGGACCTTCCCGAGATCATGCTCGGCGCGCGCAAGGGCAGCCCGCTCCTGATCGGTGTCGGCAACGGGGAAAACTTCCTCGCCTCCGACGTCACGGCATTCGCCGGCCGCACCCAGAACGTGGTCTACCTGGACGACGGCCAGCTGGCCACGGTCTCCCGTACCGACTTCTCCATCACCACCCTGGACGAGGTGGCGATCTCCCCGGTCATCAACACGATCAGCTGGGATATCGAGGACGCCGAGCTGGGCAGCTACGCCCACTTCATGCAGAAGGAAATCTTCGAGCAGCC
>JBNGDP010000074.1:0-18601 GCA_049975345.1 Oceanipulchritudo sp.
CTCGAACTGACGACCTGCTGATTACAAATCAGCTGCTCTACCAACTGAGCTAAGCTGGCCTGGGAATGGTACCGGACCAGGGACTCGAACCCTGGACCCATGGATTAAGAGTCCACTGCTCTACCAACTGAGCTAGTCCGGCACTATGGAAAGGGGGAAAATAAGGAGGGCGGAGGGGTCCGGGGCAAGAAAAAACTTAAACAAAGGCCAAAGGGCAAAGGGCTAAAGTCAAAGGTTAAAGGTTAAAGGTTGGATTATAGAGAAATCCCACCCGAAAACCATTCTTTTCCTGCCTGGGCCTTCGTCCTTTGTCTTTAGTCCTTCGTCCCGAGAGATATCCGCTTGCCAGTCCGGGAGAGGGAGTTACGCTCCTGAGGCATGATGGATGATTTTGATGATTCAATTGAGGGCGCGGAGGCGGAGCGTGGCGGCAAGATGGGCCTGGTGGCGGTTCTGGTGGCCATCGTGGGGATCGTGGTCGGGGTGACGGGGATCGTTCTGGCGAACCAGACGCAGGGGAAAGTAAAGGCGCTGGAGGCGAAGCTGTTGGCGGAGCCGGACAAGGTGCCCCAGTTGGAGGAGAAGATCGCCGACCTGAACAAGCGCCTGGAAAAGCTGGGCGGGGAATTTGTCAAACTCGGTTCGGCCGACCAGCAGATCCAGAAAAACACGCAAGCGGCCTTCAACGAGGTGGCGGGGAAGATGAACGAGAACCGGGAGGGCTTGAACCAGCTCTCCGAAAAACTTGCCGAATTGGTGGAAAAGCTGGAAACCTGGCAACCTTCGGGGCGGGTGGCGTTGGTGCCGTCGGGCGGCAGCGACGGGGATGAAGCCGGAGCCGGGTCGGAGTCCGCGCCCGGCGAGGGCGGCAGCTACGCTATCCAGAGCGGGGACACGCTCAGCCGGATTGCCCAGCGCTTCGGGGTGAGCCTGTCTGCCCTGATGGCGGCGAACCCGACGGTCGATCCCAAGCGCCTGCAGATCGGGCAGCAGATTGTCATTCCGGCCAACTAGGGGCCACCGCGGTGGTGCGCGCGCTTGCGCGTCGCTGCTGACGGGCTTGGGAGACCATCCGCAAGCGGAGGTCCCACTTTCACTCGAGCAATGACCAGCAACCAATGACTGATTTAACCCCATGGAAGCGCCGGAAGGCGGCCGTGCACGCTGATTGCCGGGTGTACAAGATCCTGCGGGAGCGCTGGGCGAACGACCACCAGCGCATGGAGGCGGAATTTTACGTGATGGAAGTGGGGGACTGGGCGGTGAGCCTGGCCCTGACCGATGAGCAAAAGGTGGTCCTGGTACGGCAGTTCCGCTTTGGTACCGAGCAGTTTTCCTGGGAGCTGCCGGCCGGGGTGGTGGATCCCGGGGAAGACCCGGTGGAAGGGGCGTTGCGTGAGCTCCACGAGGAGAGCGGGTATCGGGGCAAGTCGGCCCGGTTGCTGGGAACCGTCCATCCGAACCCGGCGATTCAGCGGAACTGCTGCTATTTCATTCTCGTGGAGGGGGCCTACCGGGTCGATGACGGCGATCCCGGCCCGCACGAGTTGTTCGAAGTGAAGGAAGTGCCGGTGCCGGAGTTGTTTGAATGGGCCCGCAACGGGACCATCACGCATTCAATCGTCCATGCGGCGCTGTTTTATCTGAGGGACGAACTGGATGGGCGGGGAATTTAATCCAGAGGGCGAATAATCACGCCACCGCAAATTCGCAAACGGTTGGATTGGTGGTGTTTTTGGAGGCGTTGAGGATTTCCATGCCTACAATCCGGCCATCCTGATCATAATCGATGATGATTCCCGGCTTTTGTTCGTCGCTTTCAACGATGGCCTTGTCGGTAAAAAGGATTCTCAGTATATCGACCTCTTTTTCATATGTGATTTTCATCAGGAATGCCTCCAGTACTTTTTGACCTTGGACGTTTTGTAAACCGTAACGAAACAACTCAATATAGGGTGTGCTTACCCCTTGAGGCCGAGTGAGGCCGGGGGCAGGCAGGCGGAGAGGCTGTAGCCGGAGGGGCTGAGGGGATCCTTCTTGAAGACCCAGAGGGCGCCCTTCTTGAAGGGGAAATGCGCCTCCGCGGCCCCGAGCAGGTAATGGGCGAGGATGGACAGGTGCGGATTGTGACCCACAATCAGGACCGGGTGGTTGAGCCTGGCCAGCCTGGGCAGCAGATCGGCGGGTTCGCCGTGGGGGGTAAGGGAATCCATCCATTTCACCGGGATGGGCTTTTTACCGTTAACGGCAAACGGCTCCGCCGTTTGCCGGGCCCGCAGGTAGGGGCTGCACCAGATCTCCGTGTAGCTGTAGTAGCGGCGGGCCCGGGTGAAGGCGGCCAGCTGGGCGGCCATGCGCTTGCCGGATTCGGTAAGGGGCCGGTCGGGGTCGGGACCGCCGTACACGGCCGGGGCATGGCGCAGGAGGAAAATCTTCATGGATGTATCAACTACGAATAGCGCGAATTGACGCGAATGTTATTTATTACTCAGCAATTGATTTAGTTTACACGGATTCGCTAATCATCGGGATCGGGATTGATGTCACCTGTTTGAGTTTCGGATTAATAATATCCGTGTCATCTACGCTATCCGTAGTTCTAATTCGCGCAGATTCGCATTATTCGTAGTTAAAAAATGTCTGGTCAAGGTTACATCAAGGAGCTGCGTAAGACGCTGGTGCTGGCGGCGCCGATCACGGCGGGGCATGTCAGCCAGATGCTGCTGGGGGTGGCGGACACGCTGATGATCGGCCGGGTGGGGGTGGTGCCGCTGGCGGCCTCGGCGCTGGCCCACACGCTGGTGCACTTTGTCTTCATCGTGGGCATCGGGCTGCTGACCTCCGTCTCGGTGCTGGTGGCGCACGCCCACGGGGCCGGCAACCGGCGCGAGGCCGGGGAAATGCTGCGCCGCGGCCTTGCGATTGGCCTTACCAGCGGCCTGCTGATGTTTGCCCTCCTCTGTGGAAGTTTTCCCCTCCTGGATTATCTCGGGCAGCCGGGTGAAGTGGTGGCGGCCTGCAAGCCCTACCTCTGGCTGCTGGCCTCTTCGCTGCCACTGATGATGGTGATCATCTGCTTCCGCAACTACTCGGAGGCGCAGGATGCCCCGTGGCCGGCCTTCTGGGTGGGGCTGGTGGCCGTCCTGCTCAACATCTTCCTCAACTGGGTTCTGATTTACGGAAACCTGGGTGCCCCGGCCCTCGGGCTTGTCGGGGCGGGGATCGCCACGGTCATTGCCCGCATCCTCAACGTGGTCGTTCTGATCGGGTGGCTGCGCCGGGACCGGCGCTTCGTCGACAGTTGGCCGGTGCAGTGGTTCAAGTCGATCCCCTTGGCCGGCATTGCCAGCATGCTGCGGCTGGGTTTCCCGGTGAGCCTGCAGCTGCTGATGGAGATCGGGGCCTTTTCCGGGACCACGCTGTTGATGGGCTGGCTCGGGGTGGTGGAAATGGCGGCCCACCAGATCGCCCTGACCTGCGCGGCCACGACCTTCATGGTGCCCCTCGGGATTTCCCTTGCGGTGGCCATCCGGGTTGGACACGTCATCGGGGCGGGGGAGCCCGAACGGGCGCGCCCCGTGGCCTTCGGGGCGCTCGGGTTCGGCTTCCTGCTGAGTTGCCTGTTCGCGGCTTGCTTCATCCTGTTCAGCCGACCGCTGGCCGGCTTTTTTACTGCCGATGAGCTTACCCTCAGCATGGCCGCGACCCTGATCATCGTGGCGGGCTTCTTCCAGGTCTTCGACGGCGCGCAGGTGATGGGGGCCGGCGCCCTGCGCGGCTGCAAGGACGTCCGCATTCCCACATGGATCATTTTCGCCGCTTACTGGATTGTCGCCATCCCGTTGGGGGCGGCCCTGGCCTTTGGAACGGGCCTTGGCGCCACCGGGCTCTGGATCGGCCTCGCCGCCGGGTTGGCCGCCGCGGCAGTCGGGCTTGTCGCCCGATTTAACCTTATGACGGGAAGTCTCCTCAGCGGCCCCGCCGGCGTCTAGCGCAGCTGCATCCGGAAGCGGTAGAAGACCGGGTACTCAACCGGCTTGTTGAGGATGAGCTGGAAGCTGTCGCCGCCAGTGTGCCCCGCCTCGAGGCCGGTGTCCGTGGCCATGTTCCCGAGGTCCGGTCCGGAGAAGAGGCGGAAGGCGAACCGGTCCGCATAGCTGCCGGGGAACGTGAAGCGGATGGTGAAGGTGGTCGGGGCGGACTCCTCAATGGCAATGACCGGCGGGGAGAGGTCGAGAATTGGATCCGGCGGGACATCGCCCGGGTTTCCGGGGTTGGTCCCCTCGAGGGCCTCCTGCAGGTCGGAATACCCGTCCCCGTCGGAATCGCCGAAGGTGTCGAGTACGATCGGGTACAGTTCCTCGACCTCGTCGGGAATCAGGTCCCCGTCGGCATCGCTGGAGGAGGCGACCGGAAGCGTCACCAGTTGCACCTGCGGGATCACCTCCATGGTCTGGTCCGCCACGCAGTCGGAGGAGACATCCGTGTAGCCCTCCACGATGATTTCCGTGCCGACCGGCAGGAGGAAGGCGTCGGGCAGGGCGTAGGGGTTCCCCTGGAAATCGACCAGGCTGACGGTTTCGCCGGAGAAGGCGTCCTCCAGGAGCGTGCAGCCGCCGGAAAAGCTTCCCGGGGTGACAATCAGGGTCCGGGTCCCGACGGGGCGGGACATTTCATGCTCCAAAATGTAGCCAACGGCTGAATACGCATTGGCGAGGGTGCTTGCATCCAAGGGGGCGACTTCCGGATCGGACAGGTAGCCCGTGTTGAGCAGGGAACCGCTGCGGATGAACTGGCGCAACGCGTCGAGCGGGGGCACGAGGGAGCCGGGTGCGTCATTCGCCGTGGCGGCGCTGATGCGGTAGATTTCCTGGGCCACATCCCGGAGGGCGGGCACCCGGGGGTCCGGGTCGGTTTTCACTGCGATATCCACCACGCCCAGGATGTTTTCCAGGATGTAACCGGTGTCCGTCGGGCCGGCCTTGTGGCGCAGCTCCGCAAGGGTGGAGGCGGGAACGACCACCTTCCTGGACCCGTCCCCCGGGGCGTCCGAAAGGCTGACCGGCGTCTCGCTGGAACGGAATCCCGTCAGGGTCAGGGGATCGCCGTTGAGGATGCCCCGCGCCGTCAGGATGTCCTCCACCTTCAATTCCACCAGCAGGAGGACAAGGGTTTCCAGATAATCCACTTTCCGGACCACTTGTGGCCGGGTCTGGGAGAGCAGATGGGCGTAGGCCGCGCTGATCCAGGCGGCTGCCTCGGCGGACAGGGAGCCGCCGGAACTCCCGTAGCTGTAGGGCACCGGTGGCAGCTCCGCCTCGGGGAGAGGAACGAGGGCGGCTGTTTGCCGGCCAAGGCGGCGGTCCGTCGCAGGGATGTCGATGTTGAAGGTCCGCTCGGTGGCCACGACTTGGAACAGCTCCGGATTGTTGATGGCGATTTCCTCGAAAAGGGCCGAGGGATCCGTCACCCCGCCCATGCCGTGCAGGGCGGTGCGGTCGAAACCGATCAGGGAGGCCGCAGGATCGTAGAGGCGCACATTGGTGGCCAGAGGATCGCCGCCGGGCACTTCGTCCGCCTCGTCGAGGGAGGGAACCTGTGTGTTGACAATTCCGTCATGCGAGTAGGGGACCGCGACCAGGTCAAAGACCGTCTGGAAGTCCAGGACGCTGCCGGAGGGGAAATCAAGCGGATCCCCGGCGTTTGTCCCGGCAATGGCCTCCTCCAGGTCGGAATAGCCGTCTCCGTCGGAATCCGCTTCCCGCGATGGCGGGGTGGAGAGGGCGCTCGTCGGATCCGTTCCGGCCAGCAGCTCAATGAGGTCGCTGAATCCGTCTCCGTCCCCGTCGTCGCCCGAGTTGACCGGATCGAGACCGGCGTTGATTTCGACATAGTCCGGGACCCCGTCACCGTCCGAATCCAGATCTCCGGGAGGGCTCGTTACGAGGTAATTCGCGGTATACATTTGTGTGCGCCGTTCATCGGGGAGAATGCCGAAATATTGCACAGCGGTATCCTGAAAGAAAGGACCCATGGGTCCGGTACCGTTGAACCATTCGCCGTCCGGCAAAACGCGATAAAGGACCACCATATCAGGATCGGAGGGCAGCAGCCGCGGGCTGACACCCTGGGAGTAGGCCCCGGGATCCGGGGTTATGAAAACCGATCCCGCGACCTCGCCGATGGCCGGCCTCCGGTCGTACAGGGAGATATCCCGCTCGACCTGGTTGACCAGGGCGGCGCTGGTTCCCGGGGGAGTGGCCCCAAGGTTGACAGGGACGGGTGCCCCCAACCCTTCCTGCTCGCCTCCATAGCTTTCAACGTCGGCCACGACACCCGGCCCAACGACCACTCCGGAGGTCCAGACCCCCGAACCGAGCCGACCGGTCAGTGGGGCGTTCTCGACGATGAATGGGGGTTCGGAAAAGAGGAGGACATTGCCGCCGGTTGTGATGCCTTTGAGGGAGGGTGGCGGCGCGCTCCCGATCGAGCTGAAGAAGCTTCCGTCCCATGCGAACAGTTCGGCCTCCGCCGTGGTGTCTCCACCCTCCGGCCCCGAGAGCAAAATAATCGTCTCATCCGCTTGCGGGAGAACAAAACTCACCGGCTGGCCGGAGGAGGGAATGAGGTCGTCCCCGCGGAGGGGTGGGTCGTTGCCGTTGAAGGCATAGAACGTGGCGGTCAATCCATCCGTCGAGACCGCGAAAAAGCCGACCAGGTTGCCGCTTGCGTAGGGGAAGAGCCCCTGCGCGGGAGCAGAGAGGCTGAATTCACCGACAGCATCCAGGCCCCCGCCTGTCCAGGCGTAACAGAAGAACCGATCCGAACCGGGGACATGAAAGAGGAACTGGAAGAACCCGGATTCGTCGAAGGAGGCCTGGACCATTTCCGCCCCGTCCGGCACGGGAACCTCGGCCGCAAGGTCAAATCCCCCTTCGAGCAGATAGAGCAGCACATAGGCGTCCAGTCCGGGATCAACGTCCTCAAGGAAGAGCCCGAGCATCGGTAGGTCCGTTTCGACGAGGACTGTCCGGTAGTCCCGTTCCGTGAAATCGGCGTTGGCAAATCCCGGCTCGTAGGACTCCATTTCGCTGCCGTTCCAGGTCAGGTAGTCGCGCACACCCGGCAATCCGGGATCGTACAGGCCGGAGAACCCGACCAGCTCCACCGTATTGGCCGTGCCGCTACCCCCTTCCTCGAGGGCGGCGATTTCGCCCAGGCCCCAGATCCGGTTGTACACCGGCCGCGGGGCCCGGTCCAGGGTGTCCCCGGTGTAGGCGAAGACGTTGATGCGATTCCCCTCCCCGGAGACAAGGGCCAGGGAGTCCAAAAGGGGATCCTCGAAGTTGCCGGCGGCCACGCCCGACACCGGGGCCAGCCCTCCGGGCACCGCCTCCAGCCAATTGATTTCCCCGTCCGCGTAAAGGCCGGGGCGGAGGATGCCGCCGGCGCGGTCCACGAGAACAACGTCCGCCCGGCCGTCCCCGTCAAGGTCGGGCTGGACGACGAAGGTATCCGGGGTTTCATAGGTGAAATCCGGATTGATCAAGGGGGCGGCCGTCGCCATGGCCGGAACCAGGGCGGACAGGAAGAGGCCGGGTGCGGTTTTGTGTAGCAATTCCTTCATGACAGTTACCATTTTGACGGAGGGGTGCGGCATGCTCATTTTCACGGGATGTCCACGGCATTGGTCGGGATGACCTGGACGATCTCCCTCGTGTCGGGATCAAAGCGGACAATCAGGTAGCGGTAACGGGCGCCCGAGACGACGGGCTGCGTGTCCTTGAACATGAGGTCGTAGTGCGAGGAGCTGGTTTCCCCGCTCTCCGGGATGAGGAAGACAAAGGGGTCGTAGTTCTGGTAGGTGTTGATCCCCAGGGCCGGGTTGGGTTCCAGCCGCACGGCGATGGACTCCATCATCGGTGAAACCTGGTAGACATCCCCGGAAAGGGCCGTGGCCGGATAGCGGGCGTTGGCCACCTGGTACCGGTACAGGACGAACGGGAACAGGGACTCACCCGCGTCGTTTTTGTAGACCACGTCATTCGGGTCGGTGACCAGCGGAGGGAAGAAGAAATCCGATGGGTTCTCGAAGTTCGCCGGATTGTCGAGGTTGGTGTAATTCAGCCTGGCGATGCGGACGCCGGCCCCGTCGAAGCCGAAGGGGGCCGTGCGTGCGAGGATGCCTTCGTTGAAGGTCTGCGAGACCGGGGGCAACCCGAGAGCCGGCCAGGGTACGTCCGGTCCGCTGACCGCGCCCGAGCTGTCCGGGTTCCAGGTGAACTCCTCCTCGTTGCTGAAGGGCCCGAACCCGCCGGCCTCCCCGACAGCCCGGATGCGGAAGGTGTAGGTTTCCCCGAGTTCAATCCCGTCGATCTGCGTGCCGAACTCCGGCGTGTTGGACGGGAAGGTCACGGGAACACGCTTGCTGCGGAAGGGGCGCCATGTGCGTCCATCCGCTGTGGAGTCCGCCCCCGGCGGGTCGAAGTCGGCTCCCAGCAGGGCCGGCAGTTCCCCGCTTTCACTGGACACCCAGACCTCGAAGTATTCGATCCCGTAGGGCGGGCAGAACCAGTTCAGCAGCGCTTGCGGCGCGGCCTCGTCGCCGAGGGACAGCGGCGCGGCCAGCATGGGGGCCGGCAACTCCTCCTTCCCCTGGACCTCGACACAGCCGAGGCGGACGATGGGGCTGGGGTTGCCGTGCTGGTCGAAAACCTGCACGAAGTAGCAGATCCGCGCGTCCCGGGCCGGCATGTTGAGGTCCTCGACGATGACGAAGAGCACCTCCGTCGCGGAATCCAGACCCTGGGCGACGAGGGTCTGCTGCCCGTCATTGACCCGTCGATACACTTTCCATTCCTCCGTGCCCGGGGTGAGGTCGAACTCCAGCTCCACCCCGTTGACCGTCAGGTCCGGGTTGAGGCTCACGTGCGTGTCGCAGTCCCGGCCCGGAAGTACCTTCCGGATGCGGCTCTCGCCCTCCCAGAGGATGTAGAAAGCCGAGAATTCATTGGAAATGATCGGGATATCGAGTTCATTCCAGACGGAAACGGTCCCGTTCCTGCCCCCCATCCGGCAGGCCGCCCGGAGGGGTGCCTCCTGGGTGGGTTGCGGAACCTTGAACTGGATGGTGCGGGACGTCTCGCTCTCAGCGAAGTAATAGCGCTCGCCCTGCAGGGTTCTCTCCCCGGTCACCGGATCATAGGTGGCGAATTCCACCCATTCGACGTAGTTGTCGAGGCGCCTTCCCTCAAAGGTCAGATAGGCGATACCCAACTCCGGAGGATCCTCGAAGGGAACGGCGGACTGCACCTCGCGGGGCGCGACCACGCGGATGTCGAGGCAGTCAAGGCGGACAACGCCGCCCGGTTTGGGCGGGCCGATGCGGTCGCGCAGGACCCCGTAGGCCGGGGCACTGTTGCCGGAAAGGTTGCCCCCGCAGGCGCTTTCATCCACGGCGCGGACCGTGTACCAGAAGGTCTTGTTGGCGTAGTTTTGATCGACAATGGTACTGCCGTCGGAAAGACGTTCCACCTGCAGGAAGGGCGCGGTCGGACCATCGTCGATGAAGGCCGTCTCGCTGGCGGGCAGGACGGCGACGAGGCCGCCCGCCGTCGTTGTGGCCCCCTGGCCGGGGAAGGCCTGCTTCTGCTGCATTTCCTCGATGGTCCACCAGCGGTAGACCTGATAGGCGCTGATGCTTTCCGGTGTCGCCGTTGCGCTGACATCCGGCGCATCCCATTCCACCATGAAGTGCTGGGTATTGATATCCGTGACGGGGTTGAAGGAGTAGTGGTTGGTGACCCGCAGGTTCTTCGGCTGCGGTGGGGGCTGGAAGTCGCAGATCAGGACGGGGGTCCCCTGGGAAACCTCCCCGTCGCGTCCTAGAATGTCCCGCGCCGTCACAAAATAATAATACTCCTCGCCGTTTGCGAAGGGGGCACCCCCCGGACGGTAGCGCCCGTTGTCGTCAATGATCCAATACGTTTCCGGGTCGCTGGTGAGGTCCGCGGCCTCGGCCTCCGTGAGGGGGTTGTCGATGAGGATGGGCGGCTCGTTCACGCGCGTGGTGGAATGGCCCGCGTCCTCGGCGAGGATGGCCAGGGTCTCCGGATCGGGCGGGTTGACATCATATCCGAGATCCCCGGCATCCTGCGCGGTCATGCGGTAGAGATTGTAGCCGAACTGCAGGAGGCTGCGTCCGCGCAGGGCATCGGGGGTGGCCCAGCGCAGGGGCACATTGAGGTGGGCCCGCGGGTCGGGATCCCCCTTGTCATCAGTGAAAGGAACGTAGACGGGCCGTCCGGGAGCAGGAAGGGGCTCCGGGACGCCCACTTCGAGGGTGATGCGGGCCCGGACCTCGTCGCACTGGTCCACCGTGCCTGCATCGGGCGGGCATTCGCGGACCTCGAAGGTGCGCACTTCCCCGTCGGGATAGGCCGCGGTGAAGCCGGTGCCGATGACCAGGCTCAGGGTGGCATGCTTCCGGGAGAGGAAGAGTAGGTTTTCAAACAGCTCGGGGTCTCCCAGACAACCGGCGACCACCGCGGAGATCTTTTCCTCAAGCGGGATGTCGCCGGCCGGGACGAGTTCCTCAAAGAGGTTGTTGATGTCGCTCTCCAAGAGCGCGCTGTCGTCCCCGAGCGCATCCCCCCGGTTGATCAGCACCTTGATGGCGGCGGGATCGAGGCGCAGGCGGGCCGTTCCCTCGAAAAGGTAGGGGTCGGGCGAGTCGGCCGCACCGGGCTTGGAATAGATCGCAAACTCCCGGCCCTGCAGTTGCTGCAGGTCGGCGCTCTGCCAGAGCAGGAATACGGGGGTTTCCCCGTCCCCGTCGGTGTCCTCGACGGAGGTCCCCACCGTGAAGAGCACGTTGTCCAGCTCCTGCGCCTGGAGCAGGGCAGGGGCGCCTGTTGGCAGCGAGGCGAAGAGAATTGTCGTGAGAAATTGGTGACGCATGATATTGGATTTCATGAATTGCAATTACTGGTCAGAGGTCCACGTCCCATGATCCGCCCTTGAATTTGACAGAGGCGGTTTTGCCGAATTTGATACAGAACGGGCAGGCGCCGACCTTGCCGCTGAGTTTGCCCTTGCCCTGGAAGGAGAGTTCACCGGCCTGCATGAGCCCGATCATGGTGACTTCCCCCTTGATGGAGACGAGGCAGAGGGCCTCCCCGCTGGCGGCCGCGTAGATCTTGCCACCGAGGGTGTTGCCCTCGACAAAGTAGAAGGCTCCCGCCCCGACACCGGCGGTGATCCGGAACATGCAGGTGGCGGGGATGCCGAGGGCGGCCTCGGAGACCGGGATGTGGCATTCCCCGTACATGTAGATGCCCGTGAAGGTGGGATCGGGATCGCCCAGGAGCGCCGCCACATCCGGGTCCACCATGAGCAGCGGATCGATGGAGCAGGTGCGCCCGAAATAAACCCCGCCATAGGCCTCATAACTGTTGAAGGCCAGGCCCAATTCGGCCGCGAGGTAATTCTCGGAGGCCCCGAACATGAGAGCCGCCCCCATGGCGGTGATCCGGAAGGACTCAAAGCTGACTTCCCCGCTGGTCAGCTCGAAGGAACCTCCCAGTCCGAGGGGTTTGAAGTTCTGGCTGCCCTGGAAGTTGAACTTGCCCCCGACACTGATGCGCAGGTCCGGGGCGATCCAGTCGGCCCCGACATCGGTCGCCCCGACACTGACCTCGGTGACGACCCCGCCGGGCGTGCCCGGGCTGCAGGTGTCGTCGCCCTCGGAGTCGAACTGCTCGATGGTCAGGTAGCCGTTGAATTCCATTTCATCGGGGATGTTCAACTGCAGGTAAAGATCGATGTGCAGCCTGCGCAGGGCGTCCCCGTTGAACTGGGCATAGCCGTTCAGCTTGCCGGCCCCCATGGTGTCGCTGATATCCCCGAGGAAGCCGTTGATCGTGTCGTCGACCTCGGAGAGGACATCCGAGACCAGGTCGCGGACCACCTTGTTGACCTGGGCGAAGGCCTCGCTGATGGCCTCGTTGATCGCCGCGTCCACATCGTAGAAGTACTGCTTCAGGGTGACCTGGATTTCGGCTATGAAATCGGTGCCGAACAGCAGGTCGCGGATTTCGTTGCGGATGCGGGACTTGATTTCCTCCTTGGTGTAGGAGAGGAAAGCTTCGGGGTCCGGGATGGTGGCGAAAAAGGCGTCCAGCTCGTTGAGGATATCCGCCGTCATGGCGTCGATCTCTCCTTCCGCCTTGGTGATGATGCTGTTCAACTCGTTGATGAGTTCGCCGCCCTGGGCGACGGCAGTCCTGACCTGCGTGACGGTGTCCCGCAAGTCGGTGAGGATGGCCACCACCTGGTCGATGGTCGGCTCGACTTCGGTCAGCAGATCGTTGATGCGGGCGTTGAGGTCGTCGACGGCGCCGGCCAGCAGGGCGTTGAGTTCGTTGTTGATCTCGGGCGCAAGCTCCGCCAGCAGACGCTCTATGAAGGCGTTGAGGATCTGGAAATCCCCGTTGTTCTTGGTAAGGAACCCGGTAAATTCCTCGACGGAGAGGCTGGGCGTGGGTACCAGATTGCCGTTGGCGTCAATGTAGGCGGCGTCGATGATGGCGTTGATCCCCACCTCGATGTTTTCCAGCCGCTTGTCGATTTCGGCGAAGAGGTAGCTGGCATCGCCCACGGGGTCGGCCATTTGCTTGAGCAGATCCTTGAGGGTGGCGTTGGTATCGGTGAGGTATCCCTTCAGGATTCCGTTGGCGACGCTGGGATTGTAGGTGCCGGAAATCTTGGCGGCCGATTCCAGGTCCTTGTAGACTTGTTCCACCACGTCCTGCTCAATCGTACTGATGAGCTCCGCGTAAAGGGCCTCCATGTTGTCGTTGAGCATCTCCGCCATGTCGTCGACTCCCCGTTCGATCGCGTCGACAACCGGCTTCTTGGCCTCGAGGAGGAGGGACTGGAAGACGCCGGTGTTCTTGTCGATCTCGTTGATGACGAAATTGGTCAGGTTGATTTCGGGAATGCCCTCGTAGGTGATGCCGAGGCTCAACTCGGCGGTTTCCGCGCTCAGGTAGTCCAGCTTGTGCTCGCTGGTGATGACAAGGAAGTCGTCGGTCTTCGGTTCGTAGGATTCGAAGGAGCGGGTGGCATTGGACCATTTCAGCGGGTAGTCAAAATTCACGACGCCGAGCCAGTCCTGGCGGGCGTGGATCAGGTAGGGGGTCGGATCGCCCCCGTTGCCGGCCTCGTTGCGGTAGACCGCGGCGGGGACGCCGGCCGGGAAGCCGGTGTTATCCTCGTCGAAGGCGGGGCTGTTGAAGAAGGTCTTCTGCGGGGAGGTGCCCTCGGTCCATCCGCCCATCAGGTGGATGGGGACCGTTTGCGTGGGCAGGACGTTGCGGGCGCTGGTTTGCATGTGCACCTCGAGGTCCTCGAAGAAGGCGACATCGAGGGTGCCGGCGAAATTGATGATCCCGTTCCCGGGGGCCTGGTTCCCGCTGGAAGCGTAATCGTTGTAGTAGGCGAGGGTGGCGGGAACGAGCTGGTAGACCTCGGTCTCGTTCTGGGAGGGATCGCCGGGGTCCGTCTCCTTTGTCGGGCCGTCAAAGCGGACCACCGCCGGCAGATAGAGGCGGGAATCCTCGTTGATGGAAGAGGAGGAGGGGATCATCAGTTCGCCGGAGGGAAGGTATCCGAGGGTGCCGTAGAGCGGGGCGTCGATGTAGGCGGCCTCCCCGGTCACCCCGGCCAGGAGGAAGGTGTCGGCGGTCGGGTCGCAGCCGTTCTCGGAGGCGAAATCAAGGGTGTGGATGGAGATGTTGGCCAGCCAGTACTCCATGACCTGGTCGCCGGTTCCGGCCGGGACCTTGGCCTCATCCAGGCCGCCCAGGCAGGTGAAGAGCATTTCCTCGAAGGGCTGGGTGAAGTTGCTTGGATAGGGCAGGTAAATTGCCCCCTCGGTACGCGAGTCGCCCGGCTGGTTCATGCGGTAATTGAGCCCGTACTGGCTGAAGGTCATGTCATAGCCGTAGAGGGTGAAGGATTCCGGGAAGGTGCCGGGGACGGCTTCATGGATACCGATGAGGCCCCCGGGACGGATGTAGTACTTGCAGCGCCCGGTCAGGTCGAAGGTCGCGTTCTGGCCGGCGATGATGGAAAAGGAGAAGACGCTTCCGTTCTGCCCGACACGGTAATTGAATCCGGCGTAATCAGCCAGGCCGTCGAGGTAGGCGTTGGTGCCCGGTCGTTCAACAACGGTCGGGTCCTCCGCCAGGAAGCCGCTGTAGAGGATGAGGCCCGGCCCGTCGGAAGGGGTCGGCGCGGTGGACTGGTCCCCGCGGATGAAGTGCCCCGGCATGTGGAAATCCACCTCGAGGAAAGAACTGGTCTGGTGATGAAAATCGCCCAGGGAATCGATGTAGCCCCAGGCCAGGTTGTCCGGGGTCGTGGAATTGTCGACTATGCCCTGGGCGACCAGGCCCCCGTCACTGGTGAAGCGGAATTCACCCGGAAGGGGAATCATGCGCATGGCCTGGGACAGGACGGCCGCCCCGCAATCCTCCCCAAGGCAGGCCTGGTTGTAGAGGATCTCCAGGTCGGCGGCCCCGCCCAGATAGCTGCTGTCCACATCGATAAGGTCGTCGACAATCGACAGGTACCCGCTTGAGAAGCTGACCTTGACGTCGTGGGGGAAGTGGCTGAGGAAACTGCCGGATCCCATCGACATGTCGGCCGTGAGGAGGGCTTCCCCCGAGGAACCCGGCACGACCACGATATTGGTGGAACTGAACAGTGTGCCCACGGCCCGGTAGTGCTGCTCGTTGGAGCGCTTGAAGCTTTCCAATGACGGGACCGGGGCCACTGCCAGGTCGCCCAGTTCGTCCTCCCGGACGTAGCTGATCTGGCTGGTGCCGCTGGCCGTTACTTGTCCGCTGCCGACCTCCCACACCATGGCGCTCGCCTCGAAGGCGAGGGGCTTGGTCTCCTCGACCACGTAGAAATTCGATCCGGTGGTGTAGGTGTAGCTGGATCCGGAGGGGAGCAGGTCCTGGGTCAGGAGGGTGCCCGGGAAAACGAGGGTGCCGTTGGCGCGCAGGTCGTTTTTCCCGTTCATCCAGGCCATCCCGGTGGGAAGGATCGTGGTCACGGTGGCCAGCAGGCCTTGGCCGTGGTCCAGCGTCAGGTCGCCCCGTTCAAAGCGCACGCCGCCCACCGAGCCGATGTCCGGGGAGTCGGGCGGAACTACCGGAACCGAAAAGGTCGGGCTGACCACGGTGGCCGAACCATCGGCCGACAGCCGGATGGTCAGGCTGGCGGGACCCCATTTATATCCGTTCGAGCCGGTCAGGAAGCCGACCGCGCCGTTGAGGCTGCCCTGCACGTAGCTGGCAAACCAGGAGGCGCCGGGTGCCGGGTCGTTGGCGAAGTCTTCCATTGTCGTCTCGAAACTGTTGAAGAACAGCTGCCCGTTGAAATGCATCAGCTTCTCCGATGTGGAGTTGACGATGTTGCCCGGCCAGATCAGCGGACCGAAGGGGTTCTCCACGTGCGTGACCTGCACCCGCGCATAGTACTGTTCATTGACCGGATCGAGCTGCACCAGCGGGACAATCCCGAGGCTGTGGTTCACGGTCCGGGAAGTCGGGATGTCGAAGAAATTGATGTCGTAGTTGTAGAGCAGCTCATTGAAGGAGAACTGGTCCTGGTTTATGGGAATTTGCTCGTCCCCGTTGAGCGCGTCCTTGCGCCACAGCTCCATGCTGTAGATGATTTGGACGCTGGTCTGCGTCCGGGCCGCGTCCCAGTCGTCAAAGCGGTAGAGGGTCGTGTTCGCGTTCACCTGGAAGGCGTACGCGTCCGTCGAGGGATCCGCCCCCAGCAGCGCGCTGCGGTCCGTGAAGGACACGGAGTTGAGCACCGAGATGACGTTCAGGTTGGCATCCCCGCTGAAATCCCCCACAAAATGCAGGTAGTTCTGCGGCGCCGCATCCAGGCTGTCGTCCACCGTCCAGCGGTTGAAGGTGATGCCGGTGATTGGGTTCGTCACGGGCTCGTACCAGTAGACCAGCACCCGTACCGCGTAGGCTTCCGTCGGGTCCAACTGGGCCACCGGGCGCAGGCGCCCGGCGAAGGATTCCGTGACGCTCGTCCCGATGGAGCTGATGGTGATCGGGAACCCCGCATCGGCGTCGCCTTCCCAGTCGTCGTCATAGAGGACGGTCCCGGTTCCGCCGGGTGTGTTCAGGGTCACCGGATTCCCCCCGCTGTCCAGCAGCTGGAACCCGACCCGCATCTCCCGCGTCACCTGCGAGCCGGTGAAAAATGTGTTCTTCGTGAAGGTGACGTCCGTTGTCACGTTGATCCCGTTCCAGAGATATCCCGCGTCCGCAAAGGTCGTGTTCGTGATCGAGACCGAATCCACCGACCCGAAGATCCCTTGGATCACGAATTGCCCCTTGGCTGGAGCCGCCGCGGCCAGCATAAGGAGCAGCCCCGCGGCACGCCGAAACAGCTTTCTTCTCCGGCTCGCCCTGTTTTTCCTTCCGGATGATTCAATATAGCGCTGTGAACGGAATTGGGAGGATTTCGGAAATTTCATCATTCTCAAACGTAAATGATTTCCCTGGGCAACAGTTGGCCGCCGTGAAGGCGTGCATTGCTGCCATTCAGGTTTTTCAGGGAGCTGCAAAGCTGACAAATCCGGCAAGCGGGGTCAAGTCCTCATGTGAGAAAATCTAATAATTATTATTAGTGTTAATAACCGGTTTCAAGGGTTGACCCTCGTTCTTATGCCCTTCAGATAGCCTTGCGGGCTGGCCGCTCGGGCCGTCTGAAACGAAGGCAAGCGAAAGGACAGGAAGATGACGCATGAAGTTCACCCGGAGGAGGCCGCCTCGAAGCGGAGCCTTGCCCAGAAACTGAAGCGGGCGGAGAAGATCGCCCGGGAAAAGGCGATCAAGGAGCGGGAGAAGTTCCGGGGATTGCAGATCCGGCCGACGGCCTCGTTTTTTGACGATGCGGAGGCGAAGGAACCGGGTGAGGACAACTGGAGCGGGTTCGGGTTTGACATCCACCCGCAGGTGACGATCGCCTCTGCCTTTGTCCTGGTGATCTTCATCGTGGCGACGCTGATGTTCCAGGACCAGGCGGCGGCGCTTGCGGGGGACGCGCTGGGCTGGATATCGGGGACTTTCGGATGGTTTTTCATTCTGGCGGCAAACGTCTTCATCCTGGCGGCGCTGTATTTCGCCTTCAGCCGGGCAGGGCATATCCGAATTGGGGGGGCGGACGCGCAGCCGGAGTTCTCGACGCCGGCCTGGTGCGCGATGCTGCTGAGCGCGGGCATGGGAATCGGGCTGATGTTCTGGAGTGTCGGCGAGCCGATGTTTCATTACGCTTCCCCGTCGCCGATGTTCAACGGGATTGCGCCGCAGAGCCCGGAGGCGGCGCAGGCGGCGATGGGGGTGACGTATTTCCACTGGGGCCTGCATCCCTGGGCGATCTACGCGGTGGTGGGGCTTGGGCTGGCCTTTTTCGCCTACAATCGGGGCCTGCCGCTCACCATCCGCTCCATCTTTCATCCCATCCTCGGGAACCGGATCCACGGGTTCTGGGGCAACCTGATCGATGTCCTCTCGGTCCTGGCCACGCTGATGGGGCTGGCCACCTCCCTTGGTCTGGGGGTCAAGCAGGTGAACGCCGGCCTGAACTACCTCTTCGGAATGTCCATCAGCCCGGAAATCCAGGTGGTGCTGATTGCCGTGATCACGCTTTTTGCCACGGCCTCGGTGGTCGCCGGTCTGGACGGCGGGGTGAAGCGGCTCAGTGAATGGAACATGGGGCTGGCCGCCCTCTTCATGCTCTTCCTGCTCATTGCCGGGCCGACCATCTACATCCTGAGCGGGTTCACGCAGAATCTCGGCTTTTACCTGACCAACCTTGCGGAGCTGAGCCTCTGGACGGAAACCTTCCGTGAAACCAACTGGCAGGGGAGCTGGACCGTGTTCTACTGGGCCTGGTGGATTTCCTGGTCCCCCTTTGTGGGGATGTTCATCGCCCGGATTTCCAAGGGGCGCACGGTACGGGAATTCATCCTCGGGGTGATGTTGATCCCGACCCTGCTTTCCTTCATCTGGATGTCGGTCTTCGGCGGCTCGGCGCTCTTCCTCCAGTCGCGGGGGATTGCCGATATCCTGGCCGCGGTCAATGCCGACGTTTCCACGGCCCTCTTTTCCATGTTGGAGCATTTCCCGCTGACATCGGTCCTTTCCGTGGCCGGGATCCTGCTCGTGACGGTCTTCTTTGTCACCTCCTCGGACTCCGGTTCGCTGGTGGTCGACCACCTCACCTCCGGGGGGAAACTGGACTCGCCGGTTCCCCAGCGGGTCTTCTGGGCCGTCATGGAGGGCGTGGTGGCCGGCGTGCTCCTGCTCGGGGGCGGGCTGACCACCCTCCAGACCGCCGCCATCACCACCGGGTTGCCCTTTGCCGTCGTGTTGCTGCTCATCATCTACGCCCTGCACGTCGGCCTCACCCAGGAGCTGTATGTGGAGGACGCGGTGAAGAAGAAGCTGGAGTCCGTGGTCGAGGAACACCGCGTCACCGAGGCCGTGGCGGAAGCGAC
>JBNGDP010000075.1:0-18521 GCA_049975345.1 Oceanipulchritudo sp.
TATGGCATGTGGCCTCTTTGAGGCCTTCATTACCCACTCAAAATAGCGAAGAACCCTTTTTTCCCGTTTGACGGGAAACGTTGGGGTGGGGCAGTGTGGCAGGGTGGAAACGAAAACAGCGGACGGATACTTCCAGGTCTACACGGGGGACGGGAAGGGGAAGACGACAGCGGCGCTGGGGCTGGCCCTGCGGGCGAGCGGACGGGGCCTGCCGGTCTACCTTGGGCAGTTCATGAAGGGTCAGGACTACGGGGAGCTGCATGCCCTGCCGAAACTGGAAAGGGTGACCTGCGAGCAGTACGGGGACGTTGGCTGGGTCTACAAGGGGAAGGTGACGGAGGCGCAGCGGGCCCTGGCCCAGAAGGGCCTGCGCAAGGGGCGGGCGGCGCTGGTGTCGGGAGCGTACCGGATCGTGATCCTCGACGAGATCAACATGGCGGTATGGTTCGATTTGATCAGTCTGGACCAGGCCCTGGCGCTGGTCGGGGAACGTCCGGCCGCGGTGGAGTTGGTCTTCACCGGGCGGCGGGCGGATCCGGCCATTATCGACCGGGCGGACCTGGTGACGGAGATGCGGGAGGTGAAACATTATTACACCCAGGGGGTCCCGGCGAGAGAGGGAATCGAGAAGTAGGCGAGTATTTTCCAAAAAATTTCCTGCTCTTGCTCTTGCTCCTGCTCTTGGACAAATGCGCTAAGAGCAAGGAGCAAGGAGCAAGGAGAAAGGAGCAGGAGCAGGAGCAAGGAGCAAGGAGAGTTCAAGATTCCCTCAGGAGGGCGGCGGTTTCCTCCCAGCCGATGCAGCCGTCAGTGATGGACTGGCCGTAGGTGAGCTGGTCGAGGGGCTGGGGGAATTTCTGGGAGCCGGCAACAAGGTTGCTCTCGAGCATGACCCCCATGATCGGGGAGCCGGGTTTCTGACGCTGCCGGAGGACCTCCCGGAAGACCGCGGGCTGCCGGGCGGGATCCTTGGCACTGTTGTCGTGGCTGCAATCGACCATGATCGAGGGGATGAGGCCGCTCGTTTTCAGGAATTCCGCGGCGGCCTGGATGGATTCCGGATCGTAGTTGGTATGTCCGCCGCCGCCGCGGAGGATCAGGTGGCAATTGGGGTTGCCCCGCGTGGTGAGGGCGGAGGCCAGGCCCTGATGGCTGATCCCGAGGAAGGTCTGGGACTGGGAGGCGGCCTTGATGGCGTTGACGGCCACCTGGATGTCCCCGCTGGTGGAATTCTTGAATCCGAGGGGCATGGAGAGCCCGGAGGCCATCTGGCGGTGGGTCTGCGACTCGGTGGTGCGCGCCCCGATGGCCGACCAGCATACGAGGTCGGAAATGTATTGCGGGGTGATCGGGTCCAGCAGTTCGGTGGCCGTGGCCAGGTTGAGGGAAAGGACGCTGCGCAGGAACTGGCGGGCGGTCTTGAGCCCCTTGGGCAGGTTGCAGCTGCCGTCGAGGTCGGGGTCCATGATCAGGCCCTTCCAGCCCGTGGTGGTGCGGGGCTTTTCAAAATACACCCGCATGACAACGTAGAGGCGGTCTTCCAGGTCCTCCTTGAGCGCGACCAGCCGTTTGGCGTATTCAAGCCCGGCCTCCGGGTCGTGGATGGAACAGGGCCCGACGATGACAAGCAGGCGCGGGTCGTCGCCGAAGAGAATCCGGTGGATCGTTTCACGGGCGTTGGCAACAAATTCAGCCATGGCCATGGTGCGGGGCAGTTCCCGGCATAGGAATTCCGGCGCCGGGAGCACGGCGCTGTCGAGAATGTTGACGTCGGATACCTGGCTGGAAAGCGAGTGCATGGCGGCAAAGGGTGTTGCGGACAGATGCATGGGCAAGCCGTTTTTTCCTGTCGCCATCCCTTGCATGCCGGCCTGATCGGGATTTTATTGGAGCATGGCATCCGGAAACATTTTCGTGGCCCGACCGGCCTGCGTGTTGAAATTCACCGGGGAGGACCACGCTGAATTCCTCCAGGGGCAGGGAACGGCGGATTTGCGCGGGGGTACGGGCCTGTGCCGGTATACCCTCTGGCTGGATCATCGCGGACTCATTCATGGGGACGGCTTCCTTCTCGCATTGGACAGCGATGCGATCCTCCTTGTCAGCTACGCCACGCCCGCGGGTCCATTGAAGGAAAAGTTTGAGCGCCACATCATCGCCGATGACGTGGAGATCGAGGACCGGACCGGCCAGTATGTCCTTGCCACACCGACCGGGGAGGAGGCCGCCCGGGCGCTGGAAACGGCCGCTTTGGAAGAGCCGGCAGGGCATGCCTTCACGACTTCGGGTCAGTGCCACGCATTTCCCGGGCGCCGTTTCAAGCGGGGCGGTACCGATTTGCTCCTGCCGGTGGAAACGACCGCCTTCTCAGGCTGGGAACCTTTATCCACCGGGGAGGTGGAGCGGCTTCGCATCGCCAACGCGGTGCCGCTGGTGCCACAGGACACTTCCGCCGGGGGGACGCTTCTGAATCCCGTCGAGGCAGCCCTGGCAAGCGCCGTGTCCTTTGACAAGGGATGCTACCTTGGCCAGGAAGTGGTGGCCCGCGTCCGGCGGCTCGGCCGTCTTTCCCGGCGCCTGGTCCGTTTCAGCGGAGATCCTCCCGCCCCGGCTCCGGGGGAGGCCCTCACGGTGGGCGGCAAGCCCGTCGGGGCGGTTTCTTCTGTAGCGGAATTTCCCGACAAATTCCTCGCCATGGGCTGGCTCAAATCCCGCTTCCCGGATGGCCTGAATACATTTGATCAGCGGACCCTTTCGGTGGAGACCGTTCCGGAAAGCTGAGGCCGGAACCGGATCCGGGGGTCGGCTGCATCCTTCTCGGGATCCCGGCTCCAGCCTGACAACTGTTTTCAGGCCCCAGTTTCAAGGCTCCCCGGAAGGATGCCATGGCCAAAACCGCACCAGCAGCGGGATCAATCCGATCACAATCTTCGAATTTTTTGGGGAATCAACAAGAAAACCGTTGACGGAATGAGGAATCCCGCATTGTCTCGGCCTGTTCACTCCGAACTAAAATCAAACGTAAAAGGAACCTATATATGAATAAAGCTGAGTTGGTAGAAAGTGTACAGAAAGCGATGGGTGGCGACACCTCCAAGGCCGCCGCCGAGCGCGCTGTTGCTGCCGTCATCGATGGTATTGAAAAGGGGCTCAAGAAGGACAAGGTTGTCCAACTGATCGGCTTCGGTACCTTCTCCGTCGCCAAGCGGGCCGCCCGTCAGGGCATCAACCCGCAGACCGGCGAGAAGATCAAGATCAAGGCCAGCAAGACCGTCAAGTTCAAGGTCGGCGCCAGCCTCAAGGACAAGATCTGATCCGGGTTCAAGAATTAACTTGCCAAAGGCCCCGACCTCGTCGGGGCTTTTTTATGGGAGCAAAGCATGAGTGAGCAACCAGCAGGAAGGGAAATCCGCACGGCATCCCCGGGCCGGATCGAGTTCATCGGAAACCACACCGACTACAACGGTGGCGAGGTCCTTGGCGTGAGCCTCAACCTTGCCGTGCGCGCGCGAGTCCGTTCCCGCCGCGACCGGCGCCTGGTTTTCTCGAGCGAGGGCATCCAGGGCGCCTACCGGGGCGACCTGGACCATATGGAAAAGCAGGAGGGCCCCCTCGCCTGGGCCAATTATCCTCTCGGCATCCTGTCCGAATTGCAGGCCGCCGGCTACGGGCCGGACCACGGCATGGAAATCAGCTTCAGCAGCGACCTTCCCACCGGTGCCGGCCTCAGCAGCAGCGCGGCCATCGAACTGGCGACCCTCGAGGGGGTCTGCCGCCTGCAGGGGATCGAACTCGACCGGCGCTGCAAGGTGCTGCTGGCCCAGCGGGCGGAGAATAATTTCGTCGGCGTCCCCTGCGGGATGCTCGACCAGGCGGTTTCCTGTTTCGGCGAACCGGACCACCTGGTTCGTATCGATTGCGCCATTACCGATTTTCAAACCGTCCCCCTGCCGCACGGGCTGCATTTCTGGGTCTTCAACACGAACCTGAAACACAGCCTTGTCGATTCCATGTACGCCTGCCGGCACAGCGAATGCCGCGAGGCGCTCCGGATCATCCGCGAGAGCCGCCCCGGAATCGAGCACCTCGCCCAGGCCCCCGTCGAGGCGCTCGGACTCCTCGAAGCGGGATCGGACATCCGGCGCCGGGCCGAACATGTGATCCGCGAAAACCTGCGGGTGCGGGAATGTGTCGCCGCGCTGGAGAAGGGGGATCTTGCCATGGTCGGGGATCTCCTTTTCGCCTCCCATGCCAGTTCGCGCGACCTTTTCGAAAACAGCATCCCGGAACTGGATACCCTTGTGGAGATCCTTTCCACGTTCCGTGACCGCGGGGTGATCGGGGCGCGCCTGACCGGGGGAGGCTTCGGGGGGGCCGTCATGGCCCTGACCACGGAACACTTTGACCAATCCGCCGCCGCGTCGGTCCTCAAAGCCTGCCGTTCCGGCCACAAGGGCGCCGCCGCGCCTGGATTCATCCACGTGACAACCGGTCCCGGAACCCGCAGCCTCGACTGATCAGGAGGCGACCTTCGTTTTCCGGGCGGGCGCTTTTTCCGCCTTTTCCGAAACTTCCTTGAAGGGCTTGCCCGTCAGGGTGCCGATGAACTTTTTCATCGCGGGGGTCAGGACCCGGCCCTTGCGGTGAATGATCGCGAGGGGGCGCGTGACGTTGGTTCCCTTGATCGGGACCGCCTTCAACAGGCCCTGCTTGGTCTCCTGCCTGACGGTGGCGGAGGGGACGATCGAGATCCCGGCGTTGATTTCAACGGCGCGTTTCACGGTCTCGATATTGTCGAACTCCATCACCGGCTCCATGTCGACCTTGTTGTCGCGGAACATCTGGTCGGTGGCCTTGCGGGTCGGGATGTCCTGGTCAAAGCCAATGAATTTTTCGCCGCCCAGGTCGGAAATTTCCACCGACTTGCGCCTGCTGAGGGGATTTTCCGGATTGCAGATCAGGACCAGGCGGTCCTCCAGGAAGGGGATGATGTCCAGCTGCCTCATCTTCGTCGGGAAGGCGATCAGGCCCAGGTCCACGGAGTTGTGCAGGATGTCCTCGTAGACCAGGTTGGAGCGGCGGTATTCCACGCGGACGTTGACCGAGGGATATTCCTTCAGGAACTTGGTGATGTACGGGGGCAGTTCGTGCAGCCCGATGCTGTAGATCGTGGAAATGTGAATGGTTCCGCTGATGACCTTCTTCATTTCCTGCAGGTCGGATGCCAGCTTGTCGTAGCGGTGCAAAATTTCCTTCGCGCTGTCGTACAGCTTCTGTCCCTCCCGCGTCAGGCGGAACTGTTTCTGGCTGCGGTCCACGATCAGCACCGCGAAGTGCTTTTCCATGGCCCGCAGCTGCTGGCTCACGGCCGATTGTGTCACCCCGTTCAGCTTGGCCGCGCGGGAAAAGGACTGGCTCTCCACCAGATCGGAAAATATTTTGAAATTCTCGATGTGCATAAAAATTTCTGATAGCCTGGGGTTTTTCTATTGTAAATATTAATTTTTCTAATCCAGTCAATTTCTAATTCAAAGCAAAAATGGAATCGCACGAAAGTTTCCTAACGAACCTGTCGCGACTGCGGGAGCGTATTACCAATGCTTGTGAGCGGTGTGGGCGGGCGGTTGATGAAGTGAATCTAATGGCGGTGACCAAGACGCATCCCGCGGAGGCGGTGGAATGGGCGCTTGGGGCGGGCCTGCGCCACATCGGGGAAAACCGGGTGCAGGAGGCGGCGGAAAAGCGGCCCCGGGTGACGGCCCCGGGGGGGTATTGGGAGCTGATCGGTCCCCTGCAAAGCAACAAGGCCAGGCTGGCTCTCGGCTGTGTGGACCGCATCCAGACCGTTGACCGGCTGAAGCTGGTGCGGGTGCTGGACCGTCTCTGCGGCGAGATGGGAAAGCGCGGTTACCCGATCCTGATGCAGGTCAACGTGGCCGAGGATCCGGCCAAACACGGATGCGAGGTCGCGGAGGCGCCGGCGCTGCTGGAGGCCATCCTGCAAAGCGAAAATCTCCGCATTGAAGGATTGATGACCATCGGGGAATTGACGGATGAGGAAGCGCGCATTCGCCGGACCTTTTCCCGGCTGCGGGGACTGCGTGACCGTCTGCGGGAGTCTTTCGGCCGGCCCCTTCCGGTTTTGTCGATGGGCATGACCGAGGACATGGAGCTGGCCATTGAGGAAGGGAGCACCTTGCTTCGGGTCGGAACGGCGTTGTTTGGGGCGCGCGGTGCCTGGTGAGTCGGCGCCTCAGTGCCGACTCCTCGGGTCTCACTCATGGTTGGGCCGGGCGGTGACTCCGGGATGGGGTTCCGCGGCGAAAGGGTCGTCCCCGAGGAGGAATTTGTCGCAGACGGCAAAGAAATCGTCCGGTTCGCGGGCCCGTCGCATTTCGTGCAGGAAGCGCCCGCCGGGATCCACCCCCTGGCCGACGAAGTTGAGGAATTTCTTCATGCGGTTGAGCCGGTTGCGCTCGGGAAGACCCGGTACCTGGTTGGTCTCCCAGAGATCCTGGACGTAGGAGCGGACCATCCGAAGGGTGGGGCGGACCGGGGCGGCGCCCAGGCTGGCCTCGCGGATCTGGCGGAAAATCCACGGGTTGCGGATTGCCGAACGGCCCACCATGACGCCGTGGCATCCGGTCTCCAACCGCACGCGCAGGGCCTTTTCCGCGGAGGTGATATTGCCGTTGGCAAAGACCGGGCAGCGGACCGTTTCCACCGCTTGGCGGATGCGCGCGTAATCGACGGCGCCCCGGTACATCTGCTTCACAGTGCGTCCGTGGATGCTGAGAGCGTCGACCTGGTAACGGTCGACGAGGCGAAGGATCTCCTCATAGTGGCGGTCGTCCTCGAATCCGATCCGCATCTTGACGGTAAAGCGTCCCGGGCAGGCCTCCCGGAGGGTCGCGAAAATACGCTCCACCTTGGCGGGCTCGCGGAGCAGGCCACCACCGACGTTCTTGCGGTAGACTTTGGGGGCCGGGCATCCCATGTTCAGGTCCACTCCGGCGATTGGGTAAGGCTGGAGAGCGGAAGCGGTCCGCTTGAGATGCCCGAGGTCCTCCCCGATCAGCTGTGCGAACACCGGCCGGCCGGTCCCGTGATGGAGGATGGAATCGAGGATGGGGGCATCCAGCGTGGAGTGCTCATGGACGCGGAAATACTCGGTGAAGAAATAATCCGGAACCCCGTACCTGCCAAGCAGGCGCATGAACGGCAGGTCCGTGACATCCTGCATCGGGGCAAGGGCGGAGGGCAGGCTTCCGGATGCGAGCGGCCCTGGCAGGGGGATCGGATGCATGGGATCTAGCCCTGTTCCTTGAGGATGCGCTCAAGCAGCTCCGTCATGTCCTCCTCCGCATCGAGCACCTTGCGGGCGACGAAAACCGGCCGCTCGTCGTGCAGGGCGAGGGCGATGGCGTCGCTCGGGCGGCAGTCAATCTCGCAGATTTTGGAGTCCACCTCGTTTTCCATCCTGAGGATCATGCGGGCGTAGAAGGTTCGGTCCTTCACATCGTTGATGATGACGCGCTCCAGCTGGATACCGAGTCCGACAAAGATGTTGCTGATCAGGTCATGCGTGATCGGGCGCTCGCGCTGCACGTCATTGATAATCATGGAAATGGTGTTTCCAATCTGGGAATCGACATAAATGATGAAGGTCTTGTCCTCGGGGCCGAGGAACAGGGCGCAGCCGTTGGAGGTGGGCATGACACCTTTGATCGAGACCTTCAGCACGTCATTCTGCATCCCTTATGTATAACCCAACAACCACCGGCAGCGCAAGCTGCGGCTGCAAGAAATCGCGCCAAGGATTTGGGTTGAAGGTCGGGAGCGGCTCCTCCAGAAAAAGACGGATGAAGGACCATCGTGGCAGGAGCCGACCGAACCTATATCTCATCGGTTTCATGGGGGTGGGCAAGAGCGTCGTGGGGCGGGCCCTCGCACGCACCCTGCGGATGGAATTCATTGATTCGGACTGGGCCATCGAGAAGAGGGCGGGAAAACCCGTTGCCCGGATCTTCAAGGAGGAAGGGGAGGCCGCCTTCCGGGAAATGGAGCGGCAGTTCATCGAGGAAGGGCATCCCGCGGAGGAAACCGTCGTCTCCTGCGGGGGCGGCCTGCCGGTCCAGCCGGGCATGCGGGAGCTGCTCCTGCGCAAAGGCATTGTCATTTGCCTCTTCGCGAATCCGGAAACGGTGGTTAAGCGGACCATGGGAAACCCCAAGCGGCCCCTGCTCAATGTGGAGGATCCGCAAGCGCGGGTGCGCGAGCTGATGCGGGAGCGGGATCCGGTCTACATGAACACCGGCATCGGGATTTCCACGGAGGGGCGTCCGGTGGCGGAACTGGTGAAGAACATTATCCGGATCTACCGGCGCGAATCCAGGGACTGGAAGAAATGAACCGCCTTGTCCAGGCCGCGGGATGGTTTGCCTTCTGGCTGCTTCTGGTGGCCGGGATCACCCTGGCCGGCGCCATCCTCGGGGCCGTCCTCTTTCCCGTCGCCGGCCTCCTCCTCGGCATGGACCTCGAGGTCCCGCGGATGGCCCGTAACGGATGGTTCGACGGGGGATTCCTCGCCCTCATCTGGGCTCCCGGGATCAGTTTTGTCGCCTGCCTGATGCGCGCCCATCGCCGGTACCGCGAATCCGGCTGAATTTTCCTAATCCGCTTGACAGGTGGATTAGGATTCCTAAACGAGAAAACCGCATGGAATTAGCTTATTTAATTCCATGAATTAATCCAAATTTGAAAACATCAGAGAAAAAAGCAAAAAAATGAGTGAACCAGCAACCGAAACAATCTCCCCCCACTGCGATTATCCGCTGAATTCCACCCCGCCCACGGAGAACAAGGATGTGATCCGGTGGGTTGAACGGATCGCCCGTCTGTGCGGTCCGGACCGGGTCCACTGGGTTGACGGAAGCGAGGAGGAAGCGCAGGCCCTTTTCAAGATGATGGTGGAGAGCAAGGTCTGCATCAAGCTGAACGAGGAGAAGCGACCCAACAGCTACCTGTTCCGTTCGGACCCGAAGGATGTGGCGCGCGTGGAAAGCCGGACCTTCATCTGTTCGGTATCGAAGGACGACGCGGGCCCCTCCAACAACTGGATGCCCCCGGAGGAAATGAAGGAGAAGATCAACAAGCTGGCGGAAGGCTGCATGAAGGGGCGCACCCTGTATGTCATTCCCTTCAGCATGGGCCCGATCGGCTCGCCGATTTCCAAGATCGGCATTGAGATCACGGATTCGCCCTACGTTGTCGTGAACATGCGCATCATGACGCGGGTCTGCAAGAGCGTCTACGACGTACTTGGAGACAGCCGCGACTACGTGCGCTGCGTGCATTCGGTGGGCGTGCCGATCGACAAGCCGGAGGACGACGTGGCCTGGCCCTGCGATCCGGCCAACACCTACATCGCGCATTTTCCGGAGGAGAAGACCATCCTTTCCATCGGCTCCGGGTATGGCGGCAACGCGCTGCTGGGCAAGAAGTGCTTCGCCCTGCGGATCGCGAGCACGATCGCCCGCGACGAAGGCTGGATGGCCGAGCACATGCTGATCCTCGGGGTCAAGGATCCCAAGGGGCGCAAGACCTACGTCACGGCGGCCTTCCCGAGCGCCTGCGGCAAGACCAATTTTGCGATGCTGATCCCGCCCGAGGCCATCAAGGAGGAAGGTTGGGAAGTCTCCTGCATCGGGGACGACATTGCCTGGATCAAGCCCGGACCGGACGGCAAGCTGCGCGCCATCAACCCGGAAGCCGGTTTCTTTGGCGTGGCCCCCGGAACGAGCCGCGAAACCAATCCGATGGCCATGGAGTCCTGCAGCCGGGACACCATCTACACCAACGTGGCCCTGACCGACGACGGGGATGTCTGGTGGGAAGGCATGACCACGGAAACGCCGGATCACCTCACCGACTGGAAGGGGAACGACTGGAAGCCCGGCATGAAGGATGAAAACGGGAAGGAAATCCTCTCCAGCCATCCGAACAGCCGCTTCACGGCCCCGGCCCGCAACTGTCCGATCATCGATCCGGAGTGGGAAAACCCGGAGGGGGTCGAAGTGGGCGCCATGCTCTTTGGCGGACGCCGCATGACCACCATCCCGCTGGTCTTCCAGAGTTTCAACTGGCAGCACGGGGTCTACCTGGGAGCCACGGTGGGTTCCGAGCAAACCGCCGCCGCCGAGGGCAAGGTCGGCGCCATGCGCCGGGATCCCTTCGCCATGTTGCCCTTCTGCGGCTACCACATGGGCGATTACTTCCGCCATTGGCTCAAGATGGGCAAGACGGTCAACGAGCCGCCGCGCATCTTCCATGTCAACTGGTTCCGCCGCGACGAGGACGGGAAGTTCCTCTGGCCGGGATTCGGGGAAAACGCCCGCGTCCTGAAGTGGATCGTCGAGCGCGTCAACGGCGACGGCCATGCCATGGAGACCGCCATCGGCTGGATGCCGCGTTATGACGACATCGACTGGAACGGCCTCGAATTTTCCAAGGAGGATTGGAACGAGTTGATGAAGATCGACAAGGAGACGCTACTAACCCAGACCCTCGGACACGAGGAATTGTTCCTCAAGCTCTGGGATCACATGCCGAAGGAGCTTCTCTGGCAGCGCGACCTCCTGATTTCACGATACTGACGGGAATTTTCCCTGTCGGGTTATTGGTTTGCTCTAGGCGAGGACCTGCTCGATCTGCCGGAGGTTCGTGAGGACGAGGTCCGGCTGGAGATCTCGGCACCGGGGATCTTCGCGGCGCCAGCGCAGGGAGCGGGCATCGCCGGCGAAGAGGGCCGTGGCGAACCCGGTTTCCCGGGCGGGCCGGATGTCATTGCGCATGTCGTTGCCGATGTAGAGGACCTGGCGGGGAAGGATATCCCTTTCGGCGAGGCGTTCCGCGAGGAGCTGGTAGAGCCGGATGGAGGGCTTGCCCTCGCGCTCCACATAGGACCAGACGGAGCAATCCTCACGGAACCCGAGTTCCTCGAGGCGGCAACCCAGCAGGGCCGGAAAAAGCAGGGGGGTATAGAACTGGGCATTGGAAACGATCCCGAGCAGAAGTCCCCTCGAGCGGATCCAGCCGAGGATTTCCCCGAGGCCCGGCATGGGCCAGGCCGGGTTGACGCGACACTCGTGGTCCACGATGGCCAGCCGGATATCGCCATCACCCTCCAGCCAGCCCATGGCCGTGGCTTCCCCGATGAAGGCGGCCCACACCTCCTCGATGCGGACTTCCGGAAAGGCGATTCCGTCCACTTTACGCAGCTCCCGGAATTTCCGTATGCAGTCCAGAAGGTGATCCGACCATGGAGCCTGCGGGGAAAGGATCCGGTAACCGGCGGTGGCCAGCGCTCCGGCGATGGCGGGAGAGCGGTCCTCCTCCTCCGCGAGGCTGATGTCCCCGGAGCCGGAAATGAACAGCGTCCCGTAAATGTCGAAAATGACGGCCTTGATACCGGGAAACGGTTGCAAACGCGGCTCTTCGCCGGTCGGCTTCGGATGGAGCCGGCGGGAATGGTTACGGGTGTGTTCGATCAGGTGTGAGGCCTTCTTCAAATAGAAATGCATGAACAACAATTTATTCTCTCACGGTGGCACGGAGAGCACAGAGAAAGTATTGATCCAGTCTCCGAGCGCTCCGTGGCACCGTGAGAGATTATTGAGAACTTAGGCGGATTCATTTTGATTTGGTATGAGGCCATGGAATCGATTTCCTACCAATCGGGATCGGGATCGGTCCCGATTGTCGTAATCATTTTAAAAGGCCCCCATTTCCGGCATTTCCATGCCGGAATTTTTCATCTGCTTGAGCATCTTGCGGGCCTTGGGACCCTTCATCAAGCGCATCATTTTCTTCATCTGCTGGAACTGCTTGATGAGGGCGTTGAGGTCCTTGACGGGGAGCCCGGCCCCGCGGGCGATGCGGGTGCGCCGGCTGCCGTTGAGGACGTTTGGATTGCGGCGTTCCTGCGGGGTCATGGACTGGATGAGGGCCTCGGTGTGCTTCATTTTCTTCTCTTCCTTTTCCCCGATCTGAACGTTGCCCATGCCGGGCATCATTTTCATCAGTCCGCCAAGGGGCCCCATTTTCTTGACCGCCTGCATCTGTTGGAGGAAGTCCTCGAAATTGAATTCCGCCCGCTGCATCTTCTCGGCCATGCGAGCGGCGTCGTCCTGGTCGATGGATTCCTGGGCCTTTTCCACGAGGGAGACGACATCGCCCATGCCGAGGATGCGGCTGGCCAGGCGGTCTGGGTGAAAGACTTCCAGGTCGGAGACCTTTTCCCCGGTCCCCATGAATTTGATCGGCACTTCGGCGATCGCCTTCATGGAAAGGGCGGCCCCGCCGCGCGAATCCCCGTCGAGCTTGGAGAGGGCGATGCCGGTAAGCCGGACGGCCTCGTTGAAGGAGCGGGCCACGTTGACGGCTTCCTGGCCGAGGGCGGCGTCGGCCACGAGCAGGCTTTCGTCGGGCAGCACCTCCTCTTTCAGGTCCACCACTTCCTGGACCAGGTCCTCATCGATCTGGAGGCGGCCGGCGGTGTCGAAAAGGATGGCGTTGGCCCCTTCCTTTTTGGCCCATTCCCATCCGTTCCGGCCGATTTTGCGCACATCCTTGTGGTCCCGTTCGCCGTAAAAGAGAAAGTCGTTGGCCCTTGCGATGGTCTCGAGCTGGTCGATGGCGGCGGGCCGGTAGACGTCGCAGGCGATCAGGGCGGGGGTGTATCCCTTTTTGCGCAGGTGCAGGGCGAGCTTGCCGGCGAAGGTGGTTTTACCGGAGCCCTGCAGACCGAGGAGCAGCACCCGCAGGGGCTTTTTCTCCTCGAGGGAGGTGCTTCCTTCCCCGAGCAGCCGGACCAGTTCGTCGTGGATGATTTTCACCACCATCTGGCCGGGCGTCACGGATTTGAGGACTTCCCTGCCGAGGCATTCCTGTCTAACCCGTTCGACAAATTCGCGGGCCACGCGGAAGTGCACATCCGCGGCCAGCAGGGCCTTGCGCACTTCCTGGAGGCTTTCGGTCATGTTTTCCTCGGTCAGCTTGCCCTGTCCGCGCAGATTGCGCAGGGCCGACCCGAGGCGGTCCGTCAAGGTTTCCAGCATAGCCCGCAAGCAATGCCGATGCCTCCGGCGGAGTCAAGAAGGGAGCGGCCCCGTTGACAGGCATGCCAACCGGGGCACCTTGCCGGTATGCGCATTGAAAAGGATTCCATGGGGGAGATGAAAGTGCCCGACGCGGCCCTGTACGGGGCCTCCACCCGGCGGGCGGTTTTGAATTTCCCGGTCAGCGGGCAGCCGATGCCGGAAACGTTCATCCGGGGGCTGGCCCTGGTCAAGTGGGCCTGTGCCCGGGCCAATGGCGAGCTGGACCAAATGGCCCCCGACAAGGTCGATCTCATTTGCCGGGCCGCCGGGGAAATCATGGACGGCGGGCATCGGGACCAGTTCCCGGTGGACGTGTTCCAGACCGGTTCGGGCACCTCCACGAACATGAACGTCAACGAGGTCCTGGCCAACCGGGCCAGCCAGTTGGCCGGCAAGCCCGTGGGTACCAAGGAGCCGGTCCACCCGAATGACGACTGCAACCGGGGCCAGTCCTCCAACGACGTGGTTCCGACGGCCCTGCATGTTTCCGTAGCCCTGGCCATCCGGGAGCAGTTGCGGCCCGCCCTTGAAAAGCTGGAGACGGCGCTTTCCAGGAAGGAGATGGAGTTTGCGGAGGTGGTGAAGATCGGAAGGACCCACCTGATGGATGCCACCCCCCTGACCCTCGGTCAGGAATTCAGCGGGTACCGCGCCCAGGTGCGCAAGGGCATCGGCCGCTGCGACAAGGCCGTCGAGGCCTTGCAGGAACTGGCCATCGGGGGGACCGCCGTCGGCACCGGGATCAATTGCCATCCCGGTTTTCCCGCCGCGGTCTGCCGTTTGATTTCTGAAAAAACCGGCATTGTCTTCCGCGAGGCGGAGAACCATTTCGAGGCCCAGGGCGGCCGTGACGACGCGGTCGAGGTTGCCGGCCTGCTTTCAGCCATTGCCGGGAGCCTCACCAAGATCGCCAATGACATCCGTCTCCTCGGGAGCGGCCCCCGCAGCGGCATCGGGGAATTATTCCTCCCGGCCACCCAGCCGGGCTCCTCCATCATGCCCGGAAAAGTGAATCCCGTGATGAGCGAAATGCTTGTCCAGGCGGCCCTCTTCGCCCAGGGAATGTTCTCCATTGTCAGCGCCTGCGGACGGGATGGGCATTTCGAGTTGAATGTCACCGTTCCCCTGATTGCCAAGTCCCTGCTGGATGCCATCCAGGTGCTTGCCAACGGATCGGCCCTTTTCGCGGATCGTTGTGTCGACGGCATCCAGGTCAACCGGGAACGATGCGATGAGCTTGTGCGGCGCAGCCTCATGCTGGTCACGGCCCTCAACCCGCACATCGGCTACGACAAGGCCGCCATGGTCGCCAAGCTCGCCTATGAGCAGAACAAGACCCTCCGTGAGGTTGTCCTCGAACTTGGGTTGATGGAGGCCGCGGCCCTCGACAAGGCCCTCGATCCGAAGGGGATGGTGGGTCGCAGGACGTAGGTCAAAGGACGAAGGACGAAGGACTTTGGAAAAGGGTCGCAGGCATCCCTGCCTGCGGTGGCACCTTCGAGTCCAGACGATTCGATATCCGGCACTTAAACAGGAAGGGATGCCAGTACCACCCTGCAAAATCAACGACCTTAGTCCCTTGTCCCTTGTCCTTCGTCCTACGACCCCATCACCGTCACCATGAGGGACCTTGTATGCGGGTGGCTGCGGTGTTCCCAGAGGAAGCAGCCCTGCCAGTTGCCGAGGCTGAGGCGGCCGTCGGAAAAAGGGATGGTCTCCGAGGTCCGCGTGAGGGCCATCTTGATGTGGCTGGGCATGTCATCCGGGCCCTCCAGGGTGTGCGTGAAATGGGGGTCCCGTTCCGGCACCAGCCGCTCCAGCCAGGCTTCCAGGTCGTGCCGTGCGCTCGGGTCCGCGTTCTCCATGATTACCAGGCTGCAGCTGGTGTGCCGGCAAAAGACGCTCAGCAGTCCCTCTTTCAGGCCGCAGCCCCGGAGAATTTCCTCCAATTGTCCGGTGAGGTCATAGGTTCCCTTTCCGCGGGTGCCCACTTGGATTGTCTCGCTACGTATCTCCATTTTCCCCCTTCTGTGTTTCCGGCAGATCCTCAAATTTTATGCGATCAGCCGGCTTTGGCGTCCAGCATTGCTCGTATTTCCCAAACCATTTGTACCGTTTGTCGGCGATAAAGCCGTATACCCGGTTGCGCAGGTCATCCGGCAGGATGTCGAGGTGCCTTCCCAGCGACCACACGCCCGGAAGGGCCTCCGCAAGCGCCAGGGCCGCCTCCGACTGCGTCCGGATCCGCTCCCCGTCCCACACCACCACGCTCTCCAATCCGGGATGCTCCAGCCCCCGGTCCCCAAAGAATCTCCTCGTCCAGTCGCTCTGCAGCGAGGCGAACCGTAGCCGGTCCTCCCCGTCCCGGTCCAACAGAAACTTTACCCAGCCCACGCAGAAGGGGCATTGCCCGTCGTAAAATACCAGTAACTGTCCGCTTTTCATGCCGTCGCTCACCAGTCAATCCCTCCATTCCCCATCTGTCCAGCGTCCAGTAACAATCGCGGAACCCTCGTCCCTCGTCCCTTGCCAGCAAGCATCATATAATCAGGATATAATGATGTTTAAGCTTGCGCGCCGGAAAAAGCTGGGCACAGTCTGGGGATAGTATGGGAATCACAATGAAATTCAGTTCGGAGTCGGTGGGCGAAGGGCATCCCGACAAGGTGGCGGATTACATTTCGGACAGCATCCTGGATGCATGCCTTGAGCAGGACCCGACGAGCCGGGTGGCCTGCGAGACGCTGGTGAAGAGCAACATCGTGACGGTGGCTGGGGAAATCACCACGAAGGCCAAGTTTGACTACAATGAGGTGATCCGGGAAGCGATCCGGGAGATCGGGTATGAAAGCCCGGAGGACGACCCGGTGTTTCACGCGGATGATGTGTTCATCAACAACTACCTGACGCGGCAGAGCCCGGACATCGCCCAGGGGGTGAATGCGGCGGCGGCCGAGGGGAAGGACACCGCGGAACAGGGAGCCGGGGACCAGGGGATCATGTTCGGCTATGCCTGCAACGAAACCCCCGAGCTGATGCCCTCGGCGATCATATTCGCACACCGCATCCTGCGCAAGCTGGCGGCGCTGCGAAAGAGCAAGGCGGTTGACTGGCTGCGACCGGACGCGAAGAGCCAGGTGTGCATTGCCTATGAGGACGGGAAGATCACCCACATCGACAACGTGGTGGTTTCGACCCAGCACAAGGAGAGCGTCAAGCACAAGGAGATCTACGACTTCATCGTCGAGCAGGTGATCAAGAAGGTATTGCCGCATGAGCTGCTCAACGGCAGCACGCAGTACCTGATCAACCCGACGGGTAAGTTCGTGATCGGGGGACCCGCGGGGGATGCCGGCCTGACCGGCCGAAAAATCATCGTGGACACCTACGGTGGCTGGGGCCGGCACGGCGGGGGCGCCTTCTCGGGGAAGGACCCCTCCAAGGTGGATCGCTCCGCGGCCTACATGTGCCGCTGGGTGGCCAAGAACGTGGTGGCCGCCGGGTTGGCCGACATCTGCGAATTGCAGGTGGCCTACGCCATCGGGTACCCCAATCCGACCTCGATCCACATCGAGACTTTCGATACGGGCAAGTTCCCGGACCTGAAGATCACCGAGGCGGTGAAAAAGGTGTTCAACTTCAAGCCGGCGGAAATCATCGACCAGCTGGACCTCCTGCGTCCGATCTTCCGGGCGAGCACGCATTACGGCCACTTCGGCAAGCCGGAGATGCCCTGGGAGCAGACCGACAAGGTGAAGGAGCTGCAGGAAGCGGCAAAGTAATTGAATTTATCGCACGGAGTCACGAAGAGACGGAGACACGGAGATTATTCAATTCTTCTTGTTTAAGAATAATGATTTCCATCTCCGTGCCTCCGTCTCTTCGTGGCTCCGTGCGAGCTTAACTTAATGAAATAGATTTATGACAACCGAGACAACTGAAGCAGTGGATTACAAAGTGGCGGACATCGGCCTCGCGGATTTCGGCCGCAAGGAGATGGCCATCGCCGAGCACGAGATGCCCGGTCTGATGGCGACCCGCGAGAAATACGCGGCGCAAAAGCCCCTGGCGGGCGTCCGCATCATGGGCTCCCTGCACATGACGGTGCAGACCGCCGTGCTCATCGAGACGCTTCGGGAACTCGGGGCCGATGTCCGCTGGTGTTCCTGCAACATTTTCTCGACGCAGGACCACGCCGCCGCGGCGGTCGCGCAGATGGGGGTCCCGGTCTTCGCGTGGAAGGGGGAAACCCTCGAGGAATACTGGTGGTGCACCCACCAGGCGATGACCTGGCCGGACGGGAAGGGGCCGCAGTTGATCGTCGACGACGGCGGGGACGCGACCCTCCTCATCCACAAGGGATACGAGCTGGAAAACGGTAGCGACTGGATCGATACGGAAGCGGAAAGCCACGAGGAACAGGTCATCAAGGACCTCCTGCGCAAGGTGAAGGGGGAGGACCCGCTCCACTGGCACAATGTCGCCAAGGAATGGAAGGGGGTCTCGGAGGAGACGACCACCGGTGTGCACCGGCTGTACGAGCGCCAGCGCAACGGCACCCTGCTCGTGCCGGCGATCAACGTCAACGACTCGGTCACCAAGAGCAAGTTCGACAACCTCTACGGCTGCCGGGAAAGCCTGATCGACGGGATCAAGCGGGCCACCGACGTCATGATCTCGGGCAAGGTCGCGGTGGTCTGCGGGTACGGTGACGTCGGCAAGGGCTGCGCCGCGGCCCTCAAGGCCAACGGGGCCCAGGTGGTGGTCACCGAGATTGATCCGATCTGCGCCTTGCAGGCCGCGATGGAGGGCTTCCGGGTCCTGACGATCGAGGACACCCTCGGCTGGGGCAACATCTACGTCACGACCACCGGCAACCGGGACATCATCCGTCGCGAGCACATGGAGAGGATGGCCGACCAGGCGATCGTCTGCAACATCGGCCACTTCGACAACGAGATCCAGGTCGACAAGATGAAGAAGGTGGAGGGCCTTGAGCATACCAACATCAAGCCGCAGGTCGACATGTACACCTTCCCGGACGGCCATTCCATTTATCTCCTGGCCGAGGGACGGCTGGTGAACCTCGGCTGCGCCACCGGTCATCCCAGTTTCGTCATGTCCAACAGTTTCACCAACCAGGTGCTCGCCCAGGTGGAGCTCTGGAAGAACGTGGAGAAATACACCCCCGGGGTCTACATCCTGCCCAAGCATCTCGACGAGGAGGTGGCCCGGCTTCACCTCGAGAAGATCGGCGCCAGGCTCACGAGATTGACCCAGGAGCAAGCCGACTACATTGGCGTCAAGGTGGAGGGGCCCTTCAAGAGCGACCATTACCGGTATTAGGATATTCCTTTCTCA
>JBNGDP010000076.1:0-18394 GCA_049975345.1 Oceanipulchritudo sp.
CCGCTTCGCCCTTGCGGGCTACGCGGGATCCGGGCTGGGCTTGCTGGTATGGAATCCGGCCTTTAGCCGTCAAGGCGCACCGTCCGCCGCGATGAAATTTCCACAAAATTCCACGATGAACCGAGTTTATTATAAACCGGTGAGCCACTTTAAATGGCTGGAACAATCGAACTAGCTGACTGTCAACGACACCATGAAGACCTTATTTCAAACTTTTCTCTTCCTGACGGCCTTGTCTGCCGGTTGCGTAACAGCACCGCTCGGAGCGGTCGAGTACACCTACCCGGTTGATGTGGGTGTCATTGACGTCACGCAGGAGCCATGGAACTTCGACAATACGGGCGTGGAGGACGTCACGGCCAAGTTCCAACAACTGGTGGACGAGACGATCCCGCGCAAGACCTGGCTGTCGCCGGAGGGATACTGGCCGTACATCATCTATTTTCCGAACGGCACCTACCGGCTGACGGACTCCGTGGTGGGGGCGATCCTTGACAGCGGGGCGGCCCTCGGCGGATTGGTGATCCAGGGGCAGAGCCGCGACGGGGTGGTGCTGAAGCTGGATGACAACGCCGCCGGGTTTGAAAATGCGTCCTCCCCGAAGCACCTGCTGGATTACTTTGCCGGCAACGGCACCAACAACGCCTTCATGAACCAGCTGGAGAATTTGACGATTGACGTGGGCTCGGGCAATGCCGGCGCGGTGGGGGTGCGCTTTCATGCGAACAACACGGGCGCGGTCCGCAATGTCCGGATCGTCTCCTCCGATCCGGCGGGGGCGGGTTTTGCCGGCTTGGAGGCGGTGAAAAACACGAACGGGCCGTGGATGATACGCGGGCTTGAAGTAGCGGGATTTGACTACGGGCTGAATCTTGGCAACGGGGAGAACGGGCGTCACATGGTCTCGGTGCAGGATTTGCACCTGACCGGCCAGCGGGTTGCCGGAATCCGGCTGAATTCCTTCATTTTGGCGGCGTACAAGACCAGCAGCGAGAACAGCGTCCCCTTTGTGAGTGACATCACGGAAACCGCCATGATCACCCTCATCGAGGCGGATCTGTCGACCCCGGGCGGCGGCGCGACGGACGCGTACGCCATCGAGTGCGGATCCCCGGTCTTCCTGCGCGATGTGACGACCAGCGGATACGCAGGTGTTGTGCGCAGTGGCGGCGAGGTGCTGCTTTCGGGGATGTCCGCGGGAATGGAGTGGCACAGTCATCCGCGGAACTATCTCTGGGAGGAGACTCCGGACCTTTCGCTCAACCTCGGCATGGAGCAGGCCCCGGAGATCGAATGGCCGGATGCATCGGAGTGGGCGGTGGTGGACAGCCTGAGTTTCGAGGATGATGACACCGAGGCGATTCGCGAGGCCATGGCTTCCGGCAAATCAATGATCATTTTCAAGCCGAAGACCTATTGGATCTCCGAGACCATACGGATCCCTCCCCATGTGCGCATCATCGCCGGCCAATGGGCGACCCTGCGACCCGACAGCCCGCTTGGGGGAACCGGTCAGCCGGTCTTCGAGCTGGGGAATTCCGATCAGGAAGTGGTCTTTCTCGACAATATAAAGGGCAATTTCAACGCGACGACGAATCCGAATCCACTGATCCTGAACGCCAGCAATACTTCGTTGGTGCTGCGGGACGTCTTCTGGGTGAGCGGCCCGGTCTATCGGAGCGAGCCCACGCGCGGGAGGGTTTTTATCGAGAACGTCCACAGCCTGCCGGGGACCCAGAACAACCCGCTTGATATCCCCGCCTACGAATTCCGCGGGCAGGATGTCTGGGCCTACCAGTGGAATCCCGAAATGCTGTTTCCGCACGCGGTGGTCAACGGGGCCCGTTTTGTCGCCTTCGGATACAAGACCGGTGAAATGCGCGGACCCATGGTCGATGTCCGTAATCATGGATATGCCGAGATATTCGGCGGCTCGATGAATGTGACGCATGACGACCTGGACATCGATCCGGCGGAAACGATTATGCTGCGCTCCAATGACGGGAACATCAGCGCCAATTTCATTGAGATGGCGCAATTGAGTGGTGGGGGCGCCGGTTGGGGGCGGCATCAGTTTGTCGCTATGGAGACCCGCAACGGGGAGACCCGGGAACTTTTAAACACCGATCCACAGGTCGTGCACCGGACCGGTTTTGGCGTCCAGATTGGTGCGGTAGTGAACCTGTACACCGGCTACTTTGACCAGGACAACCCCGCCAATGCCTCCCCTGCCGCATCCATCACCGCTGTGGAATCCGACGAGAGCGGCTACGCATGGACGCTTCAGGGATTCGCGCAAGACCCCGACAGCTACCCGGCCGCCACTCCCAAACTGCATTGGCGCGTGGTTTCCGGTCCGGGAATCGCCCGTACGTGGGAGCATGTCGGTGATCAGGTTACCTTTGAATTCGAGCGGGCCGGCCTGTACGAGATCGAGGCCAGCGCGACCGACGGAGCCCTTGAGGCAAGCCGGGTCATTCCGCTGCGGGTTGTGCCGCGGAAGATGGAGGAGCGCCTTGGACGGTATCACGTCTATCGTTACCTTGACAATGCCCCGCAGGACGGAGAGGTGGATCTGTTCCATCCCGCTTTGCTGCAAGTGGGGGATGATGTTTCCAACGCCCATTCCCGCCTCCTGTTCAGTATTCCGATCAGCAGGCTTGGCGGCGCCATGGACCGTATTGCAGGCGCCAGCCTGCAGTTGCGCGTGGATACGATTTCAGGGCTGGACAACCTGGTGGTCAGCTATGCTGCCGATCCGGGGTTTGGAATCGCCGATGCGGATGATTTCAAGGTGGACCGGATTCCGCTGGGCGTGGCCAGCCTCGGCGGAAAGTCGTCCGGCGACTGGGTGGAGATCGATATCGTGCCGGCCTTGATGGATTCCCTGGAAGATGGTTCCGACTATGTGACCGTTTGGCTGGAGTCGGACTTCACCAACAACGGGACCGGTGAGTTTGCCCGCTTCAGTTCAACGACCGCGGCGGAGGAGTCGCAGCGGCCGCTGTTCTCGGTGGTCTTCAATCCGCCCGGCCTGGATGAGGCGTCCGTTCATATTGGCGGCCTGGTGTACTTCCATCCGGTGTTCGGCCACTACTTCGATTACGGGTCATGGATCAGCCACTACAAACTTGGCTGGCTCTATGCCGGGTTGGAAGGGAACACGACGGAGTCATGGTTTGCCTATTCGCCGGAGCTGGGTTGGTTGTATACGGGTGAGGAGTTCTACCCGAAGGTGTATAAATACGACGGGGAAGCCTGGTTTACCGTGGAATAGGGATGTCGCCTCGCTGGTGGCCGGTCAAAAAAGAGCCGCCCGGGGCAGTTTGCCCCCGGACGGCCGGTAAAGTGTGAATGTGCTGGAGGCGTCCGCCTCTGCGATCATCGTGGGATGTATATCCAGCCGCCGTTTTCGCCCACGTTGGCCTCGTCACCGTAGACATATTTGTCGAGGTCGTAGGAATAGATCCACGGTTCGAGGGTGGCGTTGATCCATCCGAAAAAGGCGCCGGTGTCGGCATCTCCCGACTCATCGTAGGGATAGCCAGCCCAAGCCGGAACCGGATTGTCGCTGACACCGGTGACCGCCTCCCATGAGTCCCCCATGCGGAACTCATCGAAGTATCCCTGGTAATCCACCTGCGTCTGGACGTCCGTTCCGCCGAAATAAACCCCGATGCGGTCCAGCACGGTTGGCGCGGTGCTCACGGTCAGGTCCTGCGTGGTTTCCATTTCCCACACGGCCGGCTCCACGCCGATCGTCTCGCCGGCGGCGTAGATGGCCCCGTGGAAGGTGTCGGGACCCGGAGCCAGCACCATTTTGCCCACGAAAAGGTAGGAGGTGCCCGGATTGACGATGTCGCCGACGGCAAAGGGCTCCTCCAAACCCGATTGGGTGATCATCACTGTGGACATGCCCGTGCCGACCCCGAAGTCGATGAGGTTCTTGCGGTCGCAATTGATGAAACTGAGCTGGAGGTAGGACCCGCCGTCCTCGCCGATGTTGTCCATCGAGAAGAGATAACTGAAGTAGACGGTCTGTTCCGTTTCCATGTCGATGCGGTTGGCGGTCGAGAATTCGCGGAAGGGCCATGTATAGTTCAACGTGCCCTTCAATTCGCCGCCGCTGCGGGTCAGGCCATAATCGGCCGGGGCCGCGATGGTTTCAGCCTGGACGGTGGCTTGGGCAGTGCCGCGCACTCCCCCGTAAAGGGCTCCTGCGAACGGAAAACTGCCCCATCCCTTGTTGGCCTCCTTGTCGCCGTCGGCGATGGTGTACCAGCCGGTACCGCCGCCCTGGGTGCCCAGTTGGCCATCCGGATAGTCGAAGCCTTCGTAAACGTCAAAGGCCGCCAGCTGTGTCGCCGCCAGCGCCGTGATAAGCGTCAGGAGTCTCGTAGGGTTTTTTGCTTTCATAGTAAAAAGAGAAATAGGCTTCAGATCGGTCGCCGGAAAACCGGGTTCATGATTTAGCGTAAACCCAAGACGGGGTGGAAGCAGGGGCGTTCTGGCTATGAAACAGTGACTGTGAACATCGTTTACATCCACACGCATGATTTGGGGAATTGGATTCCCCCGCTAGGCCGGGATGTGGAGGCGCCGAATATCACGGCGCTGGCGGCGGAATCGACCCTGTTCACCAATGCGCAAAGTGCCGCGCCGACCTGCTCACCGAGCCGTGCGGCGCTATTGACGGGCGTGAACCCGCACCAGGCGCAGATGCTCGGGCTGGCACATCGCGGATTCAGCCTGACGCATCCGGAGCGCCATGTGGCGTCCCTTTTGAGAAACCGGGGATACGAGACGGTCCTGTGCGGAATCCAGCATGTATTTTCCTCGTTTGATGTGGAAGGCTTTCCGTATGATCATGTGCTGGCGCAGATTCACCGCACCGAGACCGAGCCGATGGAATCCTACCAGCGGCGGCGGGACGCCGAGGTGGCCGACGCCGCCTCCGACTGGCTGCGGAACCGGTCCGGTGAAGGGAATTTTTTCCTCTCGGTGGGATTCTTTCAGCCGCACCGGCCGCTTCTGGAGGCGGATCCGGATATCAAGGACTCGGCGGTTGAAACGCCCGCCATACTGCCCGGAGAAGATCGCGTGCGCGGCGATTTTCAAAGCTTGAAGACCTCCATCCGGTATCTTGATCGTGCGGTCGGTCGGGTGGTTGAGGCCCTCAAGGAATCAGGCGAGTGGGACCGGTCGATCATTTTGTTTACAACGGATCACGGAATCGCGTTTCCGCTGCACAAATGCTGCCTGCGGGATTCGGGGACGCGTGTGGTGCTGATGCTCCGGCACCCCGGCCTGCCCGCGACCCATGGGACGCGGACGGACGCACTCGTCTCGCATCAGGATGTGCTCCCAACCTTTCTTGAATGGCTGGGGCTTCCGCTTCCGGACTGGTGCGAGGGCCATTCCCTTGACAAGCTGATGAAAGGGGAGGTGGCACAGGTGCGGGAAGAGGTCTTCGCTGAGGTAAACTATCACGCGGCCTATGAGCCGATGCGGTCGATCCGCACACGGGAGTACCGACTGGTGCGGCATTTCCTGAATGACGGCGGCTGGGTGCTTTCCAACATCGACGACAGCCCGGCCAAGGAGGCCTGGATGGAATCCCCCTCGTACAGGGAAGGCGTTCCCGAATGGGAGCTGTATGACCTGCGCAAGGATCCGGAGGAGGCTGTCAACCTTGCCGATGATCCCGAATACGCGGAGGTGCGCAGCCAGCTTGAGGCGCGGCTGTTGGACTGGATGCGGCGAACGGACGACCCCTTATTGCGGGGGCCCCTGCCGCGCCCCGCGGACGGCGTGGTCAACCACCGGGATTCGACAAGTCCCCACGAGCGCTTCTACGAGGATATCCTCAAGTAATACCGGTTTCACCAAGGTTTGATGCAATTGAGGCGGGCATTCGTGGCGCGCGCGCTTGCGCGCCGCTGCCAGGGCACTGGGAGACCATCCGCCCTTCGGCTGGCTCAGGGCAGGCAAGCGGAGGTCCCACGCCCATGCTCCACCTGATCAATCCATACTGAAAGCGGTATAAGTGCGTCATTCGGGCCAGCCGGGCAGGTAGAGCAACCGGTAGAGGACGGGAGCATCCGCGGCCTCGAACTCGACAAGGATGAGTTCCCCGGCCTGGGACAGCAGGCGCTGTTCGCTGCCGGAAAGGTCGGCATCCGTCCACACCGTCGACCATGCGCTGCCATCGGGCGAGGACTGCAGGGACAGCGAACCCTGCTGAAGGGCTTCGGCAAGGAAGGCAAAGCGGCCCGTGAAGGGGACGCCGCCGCCGGGGAGCAGGGCCAGCACGTATGGCGAGCCGGCATGATCCTGTACGAGCGGGTCCATCGCATGGATCCATTCGAAGAGGTTGACGAGCCCGTCGCCGTCCGGGTCGGCCGCAAGGTCGACGCCGTCCAGCGTGCCGAATTGGGTCAATTTCCACAGGTCCAGCGGGGAGCGGTTCAGAAGGGGCGCCTCCACCCATCCGGAAACCCCGCCGGGACCTTCGGCCCGCAACCGGTAGGAGAGATTTGTTCCCGGCAGGTTCCGGTCAATGTAGGATTGGCTGTCAACCTCCACCACCGCGAGGGGTTCCCAGGCCGCGCCGTCGGGGGAATACTCGATGCGGAAGGCGGATGCCTCGGTTGAGGTGTTCTTCCAGTCGAGGCGGGCGGAAGCCGCGTCCAGGACCGTTGCGGTGAATTGGGACGGGGCGGAGGGAACCCCCGGAGGGGCGTCGATGTCCAGCACGAGGGGACCGGCGGAGGTGCTCTGCAGGCCAGCTCCCTGGACGAGAAGGTGGTAGGTTTCGCCCTCCGTGGCGTTGAAGGAAAGCCGGGAGGTTCCGGTAATGGCGCGGTTGTACCCGTTGAAGGCGTCCCCGGAAGCGGTCTCCGCGAGCGGGACAAGGTTTGCCATCGAATCCCCGCTGTAGGCCCCGAGGACCGTGTAGGCCTGGCTGCCGAAGGTCGACACGTCGACGGGACCGGAAGCGGGAGCGGTCCACTTCCACCAGACGGACTTCAAGTTGATGTAGGGATTCCTGAATACACTGTCGGGGAAGGTCTCGATTTCCGGCTGGCCCGGATCGTTGGTGGCGCCGATGTTGTGCCCCGTCGCCGTGACCCGGGAGCCCTCGAGCGGGATGGCGTCCGCAAAGGCGTCGTTGGCGGGGGGCGGTGTCAGGATGAAGGAGACCTTGCCCCGACTGTCGCCCGCGGCATCGACGGCAAAGTAATAGGTGGTTCCGGCGACCGCCTCGAAGGCGACCAGCGCGCTGGAATTCCAGTTAACCCCCGCACTGTCGTTGTCGAGCCCGACGGTCGTCAAGGAGTGCAGGGCGGCCCCCGTGTAGACGCCGATGGCGGTGTCGCGCACGGCGTCGTTGTCGAAGAGAAGCCCGGTTGTGGAGGCCACCCATGGACCGCTTTGCGGCGCGGTCCATTTCCACCAGAGGGAGCTGTTGCCGCTGATCCCATGAACCGGTTCTCCGGCTTGCCGGGTGGCCCCGGAATTATCGGCGACGCGCTGGATAAAGCCATTGCCGTGGACGCGTTCGGCGGATTCAAAATCGTCGTTCGGCGGGGGCTGCAACCTGCGGACATTCAGGCGGACCTCGCCGGTGGCGGTTGCCCGGGGCAGGTTGTCGATGGAGACATTTTCCGCATTGACCAGGATCTGATAGGGAACCCCGGCCGTCAGGGCAACGATAACGCGGCTGTTTCGCACCTTGGTGGAGAAGGTCAGGTCATAGCTTTCCAGGGTGTGGGAATCATTCTCCGCGACGTTGACCAGTGAATAAAGGGTACTGCCGGAGTAAACCCCCAACTCGGTGTCGAGGCCGCGCTCGAGGGTGCCACGCTGAAGGTGCTGCACGGTGTCCTCGTACCCGAAATAGCGGCTGCCGAAGGTGTCGATCTGGTACAGGCCGGACTCCGCCGGGGTGAAGGTCCACCACAGGGAGCGGGCGCCTGTGGAACCGGCCGGCATCGGTTCCCCGGCCTCGACGCTTGTCCCGAAATTGTAGGTGGTGAACGCGCCCCCGCCGGAAGGCACCACCGCGCGCTCCGCGAAGGCGTCATTTTCGGGCACCTGTTGAAAACTCGCCCGTATGCGGCCGCACCCGTCACTCACGCCGGATTCCTTGTTCGCATCCACGGCGATGTAGTAGGTGACGCCCGGGACCGCGTCCCATTCCACCTCGGTATAGAAGGAATCGGTGTCCGCCGAGTTGTCCGCGACCAGGTCCAGGGCGTTGACGGAAGGGGCCCCCGGGCTTGTGGCGGTGTAGACGGCGATACCGACCTCGTCGGGTTCCGAGCCGGCGGTGGAAAAGGCCATTCTGGAGGGCATGGCGCCCGCGGTGACCTTCCACCAGATCGAGTGGCGCCCGTCCGCCCCGGCATGCACGGGCTCGCCGGGTTCGCTGGTCGCCCCGTAGTTGTAGGTTGGATACGAAAAGAGGACCTCTCCGGGATCCAGGATGGCGGCCTCGGCGAAGTTGTCGTTGGGCGGGCGGATTTCATCCGCGGGAAGGATGGAGATGTCAAACTCCCCGGATTCGCCGTTTTCCCCGAGGATCTGGATGTTGTAGAATTCTCCGGCCGCGGCCTCGAATTCAAGGAAGGCGTCCCGCCCGACTCCTGAGCTGCGGTCCTCGGCCACCATGACAAGGCCCTCAAGGGTGTCGCCCTGGTGGACGGAGAGGAAGGTGCGCCACCCGTTGAGGGTGTCGACGTGGACGGCGAAGCGCCCGTCCTGCGGGGCCTGCCAGGTGTACCAGACGGAGGGGCTCGCGCCCGGATCAAAGCGTTCCCTCGAGGCGCCGATATTGCTGCCGCGCGCGTGCACACGGGCGCCTTGGAGAAGGACGCGGTCGGCGAAGTCGTCGTTGGGCGGGCGGTCAACCGCGGAGAGGTTGAGTTTGATTTCCGCGCCGAAAAACGCGTCGAGATAATCCACCGCGATGTGGTAGGTGGTATTGCGTTGCACCCCGATGGCGACGCTGGCGGCCGTGTCGGGCCCGGAGTTGTTGTCGCTGGTCAGGCGGGTGAGCTGGTCGACCCGGTCCCCCGTGTAAACCCCAAGAACGGTATCGGCCACCGAACCGGTGGTGTCGATCTGCAGGAGAAGGTCTTCGGGTGCGGTGTAGCGGTACCAGACGGAGAAACCGCCCTGTGTGCCGTCATGGTTCGGTTCCCCCGGCTCGCGCGAGGCGTTCAGGGTCGAGCCGGTCACGCTGATGGGGAGCTCGCCGCGCAGGATGACGGCGTTGGCGAAGTCATCATTGGAGGGGGGCTGAAGCAACCGCAGGGTGACGGGTCCGCCCTCGTTTTTGGCCGCGACGGCGATGTAATAGGTCCGGCCTTGAACGGCGTCCAAGGCGACCCGGCTGGAAACGAGTCCCGGCTCGTTGTCGTTTGCCGTCAGCTCGGCAAGGTCCCCCGGTTGGGGATTTGCCAGCGGGCTGGTGTACACGGCGAGGAGGGTGTCAACGGCAAGGTCCACCTCATCGCCGCGGCCCCGGGTGCTCAGGGCGACACGGGCCGACACCGGCGCGGTCCATTTCCACCAGATGGAGCCGGTCCCGGTGATTCCGGCATGGCGGGGCTCGTTTTCCTCAAGCGTCGCATTGGTGAGCGTGCCGGAGGCAAAATCCGCAAGGCCCTCAAGGAGGGCGGCATCCTTCAGGTCATTGTTGGAAGGCGGGCCCGCCACGCTGGCGATGATCAGGCCGGAATTGCCGGATTTTCCCGAAAGGGCGAGGTGGTACGTTACCCCCTGCTCGCATGGGAAATAGGGAAAGTCCCCGGTTGGGCCTGTGACCGGTACCGGCACAAGGGAATCGAGGGAATCACCGGTGTAGGCCGCGAGGTGGCGGCCGATGTTGCTGCCGCGCAGGTCAAGGGTGACAAATCCGGAGCTGGCGGGGGTGTAGCTCAGCCAGAGCGAGGCCCCGTAGGCGGGATCCGGGCGCGGCTCGCCCGGCTCAAGGGTGGCTCCGTGGTTTTGCAGACGGACAAAATTCAGTTCCTTTTCCAGCGACTTGCGCCGGGCGAAATCGTCATTGAAGGGACGGGCGGCGGCCGGGTCCGGGTCGAGGGCGTTGCGGGCATTCAGCCGTGCGCCGGTCAGGGTGAGGGAATGCAGCCCCTCCACGCGGTCGGCGCCGGTCAGCAGGCGATTGACGAGGATTCCCGGACCGGCATCGGGAAACTGGGCCCGGAGCAGGGCGAGGGTGCCGGAGACCATCGGGGAAGCCATCGATGTGCCGTTTTCCGCCTGGTAGGCACTGTTGGATTCAATGACCGTGGAATGGATGGAGACCCCGGGAGCGGCCAGATGCACCAGGCCGGCGGAGTAGTTCGAGAACTCGGCCAGCTCGTCGCGGCGGTCGGTGGCCGCCACGGAAACCAGGTTTTCCACGAAATAGCCGGCCGGGTAAACGGCCGCCTCATCCACATCCCAGCTGAAATTTCCCGAGGCGCAGACGATGATCGCACCCGCTTCGGTGGCTTCCTGCAGGGCGGACAGGGCCGCCTCACTGAAATAGGGGGAACCGTAGGAGAGGTTGATGATATCAGCTCCCATGCGCACCGCGTAATCGACCGCTTCGAGCGCGTCGGAGGTGGCCCCCGTCCCGCCGGCGGAGGCAAATTTGCAGGCCATCAGGCGGACCTTCCAGGCGACGCCGGAAATCCCGAGGCCGTTGTTGCCGACCGCCCCGATGATGCCGGCGACGTGGGTGCCGTGGCGGTGATCGTCAAGGGGGTCCCCGAGATCGGTGATGGCGTTCAATCCGTGAATGTCGTCCACGACTCCGTTGCCGTCGTCATCCACACCGGCCAGACCGCCGGCCTCGGAGGCATTGATCCACATGTTGTCGCGTAGGTCCTCGTGCGTGTAGAGGACCCCCGTGTCGATCACGGCGACGGTCACCGACGAGGCGTCGGTGCGGATATCCCACGCTTCCGGCAGGTCGGCATCGGCATCGGCAATCCCGAAAGTCCCCGCATCCGTGTCCTCCGCGCCCGCCCGTTGGCCCGTGTTCTCGTGCCCCCACAATTTCCCGGCCGTGAAGGCGGGGTCGTCCGGGTAGGTGGACTGGACGCGCTGGACCAGGTCGCTTTCGGCAAACTCGACGAGATCCGGACGGGCATTCAGAAGGGCCAGGGCGTCCTGGTAAGCGGACAGGCTTGTATTGGACAACTGGATACGAAAGAGCCGGTCCGGTCCCAGGGGCTTTTCAATGCGTGCCCCCAGTTCATGCAACAGGGCCGAGAGCTCCCCCGCGGAGGCGTCTTTCTCAAGGCGGACGAGGAGGCGGTCCGCCAGGTATTCGCGCGCGGCAGCGGCCGCCTTGCCGTTGACGAGGGTCCGGTCGATACGGACCGGGTAGGGGAGGTGGGCGGGTTCGATCAGGACGCTTTGCCGGAAGGGTGAACCGTTCCGGAAGGTCAACTGGTCCATGGAAAGAATGCGCGCATCCTGCCAATCGAGATCCTCCGGGGCGGGCCATTCGCTGGGATCCACCGGCTCCAGCTGATCAGGGGACGCAGCGGGTGAGGGTTGCCGCAAGCTGGTGGCACCGGGGATCGCCTCTGCTTCGGCAACGGGTCGATCGGCATTGAGGCCGTTTTCAGCGCTTTGGGCGGGGCGGGACTTCCATTGCAGGCCCAGCGGCAGCAATATCGCCACAGCAAGGGAGAAAAACAACAGTACTTTGCCGGCTTTACAGGGGGGCATCATGACCGGCCATCCTACCCGTTTGGATTTCGCTCCGGCAAATACCGGGGAAATTTACGCTAAACCTTTAATCCTTGAGCGTGGTGCCCGGCCTCCAGACGCCCTTGACCATGATGGTGACGTTGTTGTCCGGGGGGCCGGTGCGGCGGGAAAGGATCTGGCTGATGAGGTATTCGATGGCCAGCTGGCCCTCGGTCCTGTTGTCCTGGACGATGCCCCCGACCTTGCCGCGCTGGAAGTTCGCGTTGAGATAGGCCACCCCCACGTCTCCGGGAATGCTGTAGCCGAGTTCGACGAGGGTGGACTGGGTCAGGTCGGCCTGGGTCATGACGACATCCGGCTTGAAGTCGTCCATCCACTCCTTTATCTCGGCCTTCCAGTCCTTCTGGATGATGAGCGGGGGGACCCGCATCCTGTGGAAGTGGGTGTACTGCCATGAGGCGAAGCCGGCCAGCCACAAGTCGCGCACCCTTGCCGAGGAAACCTCGTCCATGGTAAGGCCGATGCGGCGGTAGCCCATCTCCCACAGCTTGTCCATGGCCAGGTTGATCGCCTGGTAGTGGTTGACGGTGATGCGGCTGTAGCGGGGATTGGTGACACTGTAGCCGATGTTCACGCCGGAAACCTTCGACGCGTCCATCCGGTCCCCGGGCTGGAAATCGAGATTGTGCGGTATCGGCGCCACCAATACGCCCTGGACGTTGCGGGCCTCCAGTATCTGGGATATCCGGCGCTTGCTCATTCCCTTTTCCGTCAGCCAGATGACGTTCAGGCTGTAGCCCAGCTCCTCCGCCTTTTCCCGCGCCGCCTCGTACAGCTGGAACAGGTACTTGTTGGCCTCCTTGGAAAGCGGGTGGGGCAGGCAGTGCAGAAAGCCGAGGTTGGCCTGGAACTTCATCGCCTTGCGGTTGCGGATGTAGGCCATCAGGCGCGACAGCTCGGGATCCCGCACGTAGCCCAGCTCCTCCGCCTTTTCCCGCACCCGGCGCCTGGTCTTTTCCGAGATCCGGCTGTGGTCGCGCAGCGCCAGCGAAACCGTCATCATGGAGACCCCGACCGCTTCCGCAATGTCGGCCAGATTCACCGGTCGCTCCTTGTTGTCCGTTTTTCCCGGCATCTTGAGTTTACTTTAAACTTTTGGTCCCGGAAGGCAATGGAAATCAGGCGCCTTTCCGGGGATTCAGCACGGAAAATCAAGCAGCCCCGGGATGCCGGGGCCGCTCAGCAGGAATCCAACTGGACGGGCTTCGAATCACTTTGGGAAGTATGCCCAGCCGCCGGCTTCCGGCACATAGATCCATTTGGAAATTTCCACGACCCACGCCCAGGGCGCCTCTTCAACGTAGACGGGGCCCATCCAGTCGCCGGTGTCGACGTAGCCGTCCACCAGGTCGTAGTCGTCGAAGGGCGGCGGGCCCTTTTCAGCGCCGCCAGCTGACGTGGCCAGGTAGGCGTTGCCCACTTCAAACACCATCTGGCTGTGGATGTACAGGTTCGGGTCGTCGAATTTGGGATTGCCAGCCCCGTCGCTGATGACCGCCTGCCGCTGCACCAGCCCGACGGCAATCGTGGAGGCCTCCGTCAGCAGACCGCCGGAGATCCAGTCCTTCAAATGGTCGGTCAGGTCGAAGGTGATGCGCATGGCCGGCGAATCCAGCGGGATCACAAGCTCGGGGGTCTTCTCCTCGTCGGTGGCCATCGGCTCGCTCTGCGGGATCCGGCCAAGATACACGGTATGCTCATAACCCATCCCCAGCTCATTCGCCCAGTCCCACGCCGTTAGGTGGTTGGGCTCCTGGCCGGAGGGCACGATCCGCCCGGTCGGGTCCAGCACAAGGTAGACATCCACGTCGTGACCGCCGTTCACCGGGTCAACCGTCCGGTTCTTCTCCTTCTGGATCAGCCCGGTGGTCCAGGTGATGGTCCCCGCGCTGTCGACCTTGTTGAACAGGTCCCGCTCGTCCATCTTGTAGCGGGAAAAGCCGCTCCAGACCGTGCCGTCCCCCGCCGTCCCCGCGTTGCCGCGGGCAAGCCATTGGCCGAGAAGGGTCCCGTCAAAGGTCGCGTTCGCACGGACCCGCCCCTGGTTGTAGGGGCCTTCCGCTGTGTCGTTGTGCAGCGCGGTGAAGATGTCCGCCTGGCCGTGGGCCATCAGGGCGGCCCCTGCCAGCGTTGTCAGTGTAAAGATAAGTTTTTTCATGGGTTTCAGGTTTATTTGGGTTAACGATGCTTGGTATCGACACTACAACCCTGCCCCATGTTCCCCGAAATATCCAAAACTCCATAAGTTTACACTAAACCGGCGGCGGGGACGCGGGTTTAGGATAAACTCCCGTGCAAATGGTTGATAAAGGGGCGCGGTCCCAATATAAGGGGATGATTACCAGTTCCCGCAATTCAGGCTTGATGAAGTGCCGCACCCCTCACATTCCGGAAACCCGTGGCAGGGTGGTTACCCTGGCCCTGCTGCTGATGGTGTTATCCTGGCCGCTTTCGGCGCAGGAGGGCGGGGACGCGGTCTACGAGCTGAGCCCGTTCGAGGTGACAGCTGCTGATGACAACAGCTATCTGGCGAAGAACGCGGTCTCTGCGACCAAGTTTGACACGGCGCTGAAGGACATACCGATCTCGCTGCAGGTGATGACGGAATCGTTCATGGACGACACGTTCTCGACGGACCTGGAGGCGGCGATGGAATACGCGGCGGCGGTGAACGACGCGACGGACCAGGGCGGCACGCGCGAGACGGGGGTGTTCTCGATCCGCGGATTCCGGATCGACCGGGTCAAGCGCGACGGGGTGATTTCCTATTACGGCCAGGACATGACGAACATCGCCCGGGTGGAAGTGATGAAGGGTCCGGCCTCGCTGCTGTACGGGCAGACCGAGCCGGGAGGGATCATCAATTACGTCCCGAAGCGGCCCTTCGACGAGCCGCGCTATTCGATCAAGCTTTCGGCGGGGAGCTATGGCTTTTACCGTGGCGAGGTGGAGGCGACCGGGCCGATCCTGAAGAACAAGGACGGGTTCGCCAACCTGGTATACCGACTGGATGCGTCCTACGAGGAGGAGGACGGCTGGAAGTTTTCCGACACGACGGAAAAGAAGTTCATTTCCCCGGTATTGGAATGGCGCTTCACCCCGCGGGCGAAGCTGACCTTCCAGTATGAAAAGCACGACCAGTTCCGCATCACGCAACACGGCCTCGCGCGCGGGAGCCGCTTTGCGCGCGAGCAGTGGCTGGCGGCAGTGGATGATCCCAACAACCCGAACGACCTGAAATCGATTGGGGCGTTTGTGGGCGGTAGCAGCGGATACATGGTGCTGACAGCCGACACGGGCCTTCCCGTGCTGGTTTCCCCGGACGCGCAGGATCCGACCCGGTACAAACTCAGCGGATTGCCCGGTGTTCAGGGCGATCCGCGCTGGGATGACGGCAACGGCTACCTGAAGGAAGATCCCGCTTATTTTGTCTTCAACCCGGGAACCGCGTCCACTTCGCCGGTGGTCCTTGTGATCGACGAGTTCACCCCGGTTCCTTATGATTTCACCCCGGAGCATCCGGACGACTTCAACCAGCTAAAGCGGGATTTTTACTCGCTTGATTTCCAGGCACCGCTGCCGCTGGACGGGTGGTTTATCCGCGCGGTGGCGGTGTGGGACAACCCGTCGCTGGACATCCGGGAGAGCCGCCATCTGCCGCTGGCCACCTATTCCGGCGACGCGGTCCGTCAGAGCCGGGGCAATTTCAGTTCCACCTTTTTCGAGAACAAGGTGGATCACTACCAGGTCAACCTGACGGGCAAGTGGGAGATCGGACCGTTCTTCAACCAGACCATCATCGGCGGTGAATGGGTGAGCGATTCCTTCCGCAACCGTACCTGGGCGTTTTTGCCTCCCGCGGACGTTGACGCACTGGGCGAGATGGTCCGGGTTGTCGGCGGGATTTCCCTTCCCTATCTGGATGCATTCCGGATATTCGACATGGATAGCAGCGTCTTGCCGGACCGCGCTGAGCGCCTGCCTGCGACCGCCTCGCTGACCAACGAGTCGCAGGGCTATTATGTCAGCAACCTGACCTCCTTCTGGGAGGACCAGTTGAAGGTGCTGCTGGGGCTGCGCTACGGGCGGGCCTACACGAAAACCTACGAGGGCAACTCAGCCGGCGAGGAGGAAGTGCCGGCGTGGAGCAAGCTGTCGGTTAAGGGGGATGCCATGGACAAGTACACGCCCCAGTACGGTCTGATTTATTCGCCACGGGAAAGCCTCTCCTTCTACGTCAGTTATTCCGAATCCTTCTGGCCGACCAGCCAGCTGCTGGAGCAAATCAACGAGGAGGGCACGGCCATCGAGGCGTCGGTCCCGGCCACCCCGTTTGAGGGGATCGGCAAGGAGGCCGGCGTCAAGGTCGATTTGATGGATTCGAAGATCTCCGGGACCCTCGCCTATTTCGAGATCGAGCGGAAAAACATCATTACCCGCGAACCGGCGGATGATCCGCGCTTTCCGGATGAATCGGTGGAGGTCCAGGGGGCGTCGGAGACCTCCAAGGGCATCGACCTCGATCTGATCTACACGCCCATGGACAACCTTCAACTGGTACTCGGCTACGCCTACATTGAATCGGAGGTCGCCCTTGGGGTCATGGATATTTACGAGGGCTCCGTCGGCGTGCCCGACCACAACCTGTCGTTATGGACCAAATACAGCGTCAAGGAGGGACCATTGGACGGCCTTTCAGCCGGCTTCGGGATCAACTACCTGGGGGACATGCGCCTGATCGCCCCCTTGCGCCAGTTCCTTTCGCGCGGAATTGAGAGCACACATCTTTTTGGCGGGGACTACTTGAAATTTTCCGGCATGTTATCCTATGAGACCGAGCTGTTCGGCAACCAGGCGACCTTCTCCTTCAACGTGAAGAACCTGACGGACAAGCAGGCCTACACCGCCGGCGGGCGGGTGATCGAGCCGCGGCAGATGTATTTCTCCGTCAAATACGAGTTCTAGCCTGCCTTATTCATGAACCCCCGTAGCGAAGGCTGTCGCGATTCAGGCAAACTGATTGGGAGATGGTGTTAAAAAGTCAGACCTCCCCGCGCCGTTTTTCCAGTTCAATCCGGATTTGGTGCATGCGTTCCTCCCCGAGCGGGTAGAAATGGAGGGCGAGCAGGGCGATGGCGAAGGCAGCTGTGGGGACCAGGCTGAAGGCAAGGCGGAGAGTGAGCAGGGTGCCTTCCGGCTGGTTGCCGCCAAGGGAGGGATCGAACCCGGAAAGGTCGATGATGATGCCGGAAAACAGGAGCACCACGGTGATGCTGACCTTTTCGATCCAGTTGGCCACCGCGGCATACATGCCCTCGCGCCTCAGCCCGGTGTTGAATTCGTCAAAATCCGCGCAGTCCGCCTTCATCGGGTCGACGAGAAGCCAGAAGGCGGTCAGGGAAGGGGACAGCAGGAGGATCGTGCCGAACTGCAGGTAGGGCATGGCGGGGGTGTAGAAAAAAAACTTTGAAATGGAGGCGAACAAGCCGAGGACAAGGGACCACCGCATCACGGTACGCTTGCCGAAACGTGCGGAAAGTTTCACCACCCCCGGCAGGATGACCAGCTTGAGGGCGACGAACAGCGTGCTCGCGACGGCCAGCAGGCCGGCGCCCGCCTTGGTGTCCCCCTCGAACACATGGTAGCTGTTGATGTAGATCCCGAGGGATCCGACCAGCATCGGTGCGCACAGCATGCTGGTGACGATGCCCCCCACAAGGAGGATGAAGGGCCGGTTCCGTGCGGTCTCCTTCAGGGCTCTCACAATACCGATCTTTTGCTGATGGCCGGCCGTCTTCATGTACCGTTCACGTGTGCCGAAAAACACCGGAATGACAAAGAGCGCGAAGGCGACACCCACCCCGAGGGAAAGCCAGCGCATGCCGGTCATGGTGTCGCCGAACACGTCCTCCTGGGCAAGGCGGTATATCCAGGGAAGCGCCATGCCCACACCGGCGCCGATGTAGGTCCGGTAAGCCTGCACGCGCACCCGCTCCATCGAGTCCGGCGTCAGTTCGTAACTCAGGGAAAGCCACGGCACGCTCAGCACCGTCGAGGCGGTGAACATGAGCAGCGCGGTCACCAGGAACCAGATGAAAATCCCCTCTTCGCCCCAGCCGGACGGCACCCGGTACATCAGCGGAAAGGCGATCCCGCAAAGCAGGCCGCCCAGGAGGATGTAGGGCCGCCGCCGGCCCCAGCGCGTGCGGGCGTTGTCGCTGATGTTTCCCATCAACGGGTCCGTCATCGCGTCCCACAGGCGTCCCACCGCAAGGACGATTCCAATGAGCGTGGCGCTCATCCCAAGCGTCATGTTGAAGATGGGAAAGGCCAGTTGTTTCATTCCCATGTATGCGAAAGCGAAGGGAATCGCCCCCGATCCGTAGGACAGCTTCTCGATCACGGTCAACCGGTCCTTGGCGGCGGTCGGACGGGGTCGGTTCTGCAGGCTCATGCACCTATCGAAGCGGTTCGGAAGCGATTGGCGAGACCGGATCGACGCCACCCTGCCTTCCCCGCGATTTAGGGTAAACTCATAGCTCCCGCATATGGCTTGAACCTTTTGCTTCGCCCTGTTTTCAGAGAGGGAAGGATGGTTCTT
>JBNGDP010000077.1:0-18349 GCA_049975345.1 Oceanipulchritudo sp.
GGGATGCAAGGCCGCCGGGCTGATCGGTGATCAAGCCGGCCATGCCGTTGGCCACGAACTGGAGGAACCCTCCCATGCCGGTGAGAAACGGCAGGCGCTCATTGGCGGGGGATTCGGTTGTAATGAGAAAAGGAAGACGAAAATAGCGGCTGAGGTGGCCAAGGGTTTCGCTCACTTCACGGCTCCGTCCGAGCCGGCAGTCAATGATCCCGTCGACCGCATCCCCCTCCAGCGTCCAGCGCACAAAGATCTCCGTGGCATTGGTCTGGAAGTCGACATAAAGCCCCGCAGACTGAACCGAGAGATCCCAAATCCAGCACATCCCGCCAAATCACACCTTCAAATGGACCTTCATGCATTGAGTCGAAAGGATGCGGAGAAATACTGGCGGCGCAATAATCGACTGATCCCAAAATCAATTTTCATAATCGCGATGCCGGGTAAGCGAGGGGAATCCTCTGGAGCGGTGACCCGCCGATCATCGCTTCAGCCCCCAAGTTAAGCAGATTCCGGTGCTTTCATTGATCGCTCCACTTCATGGCACCTACCGGGTGCCATGGAAACCGTTCAGGCAGCAACCCGGTGGAAATATGGAGATGCCGGTGTTTCATGGTTTCTTTGTACTGAGGCTGGTATCGAGGTGCAACTAGAGTTCAGTGTAAGTTATTCTTAGCCGGGCAAAGCGTCTTCCGTCTGGCGCATTGGCAATCTCGACGATGTCAGAAACCGTGTAAACCGATCCATCCGCATCAATTTGCGGTACCGGCGTGATTCCCGCCTTCGGGCTCATTGGGGCCCCGCTGACGGCCTCGGCGATAACGGTCCAGGGACCGCCCGGATCGTCGGCCACCTCGACCTCATAGAGGACGCTGCCCTCCTGGTTACCCATATCGATGACAAGGGCAAGCCGTCCGCTTGTGACGGAAAGTTGATACAGCTCATCCTGCGCGTGCGGGATGGTCGGATCCAGGCCAAAGGCGAACTTGATGACGTGCAGAATACCGTCCCGGATCCAGTCGTCCTCCAGACCGCGCTCCTCCACTGGAATGGAGGAATAACCGCCTATCCACGTAGTGAAGGGATCGCTACTGAAAGACGTGACGACAAGCTCGTCAAAGGTCACGATGGAGCCGTCGTCGGCCGTAAGGCGGAGGACGTAGATCCCGGCAGCATCCGGCGTAAAGTCGGTCAACGGGGAAGCGGCGGAGCCAAAGCTGCCGCCAGCCGGTCCGCTGACAATGCTCCAAACTGTGGCCACGCTGCCGGGCGCCGCGGGCAGGCCCTCGTCAGACGCGCTGCCGGCGAGCGCTACCGGCGCGCCGGGCTCGGTTGAGCCGTCCGCGCCCGCGTCGACCACGGGGCCACGATTGACCGGAAGCTCGACCCGGGCGACGGCCCGGAAGTCCATGAAATTGTTCCAGCACCGGCTCTCGGTGAAGGAATTCGTATCCCAGATCAGACCGACTGCGGAGATGTCCGTGAGATCCGCGCTGGGCGTGTCGTAGCTCAAGGCGGCGAAGTCCACATCAATATCGTAGCCGCCCGGAACCGGGTTGTAGGCCGCCCACAACTCGGCCGCAATTTCGCCGGAATCAAGTTGCGCGGCCAGCGCGTTGTTCCCGATCAACGAACCCGAGATGTAGTACTGCCCACCACTGCGAACCAGCCAGCGCCAGGCACCGTAATAGGTCGCGAAGAGGTTGGGAACAGCCAGTTCCGAACCCTCGCCGAAGGTCACCGTTGCGGTGTCGGCCCCGTTGCGGAAATCCGCCTTGTCCCAGAAGATGACGGTGGTGGTGTTGGCCAGGACCGGGGCGGTCGTGTCGAAACGGATGTCGATGGAATCGTAGGGGCTTGAAGAAACGATACCCGAGCTGGAAATGCTGCTCGTTCCGTTAAGAACACGGACGGTCAAACCGCCGTAGAAATTGCGGTCGCTCGGGGACGGCCATGTTGACCGGCTCAGCGGGATGTCCTCGCGGAATGCGTAGAACCGCACGGAGTCGTCCGCGCCGTCGCCGTCCCAGTCGAGACCGGTGGCCTCGGCGGGGTTGGTGTTACCGCGGAACTTTCCGGTCGAGAGGTCGTCGTAGCCGTAGTCGACGATGGTGGTCGCAACCGGCTGCACGGCGGCCGCGCCCCACTCGACCACGATGTCGATGTTGCCCGCCAGCACACCGTCACTGGCGGTGGCGCGCAGGGTGTAGAGGCCGTCAGTTGTAGCGATGACCCCATTACTGAGGCCGGAAGGGGAATCAAACGCCAGCGCGCCCGGTCCGTTCACCTGTGTCCAGGAGACGTTGGAGGCGGTTTCGTCGGTGACGCTCACCTCGACGATCAGGCCGACCCCCGAGGGCAGCGCGACCGGATTCATCTGCGGGGATAGCAGGGAAACCACCGGGCGGGCATTGACGTTGATGGTAAAACTGGTCTCAACCGGCGCGTTGATGCCGTCGGAGACCGCCAGGGTGACCAGGTGATCGCCGGCCTCCGTTTCATCGGGCGTGCCGACGAGGTCGGCGGACCCGTCCCCGAAGTCGATCAGCTGCAACCAATCCGGCAGGACTGCGGCGGTAATTGCCAGCGTGTCATTCTCCGGATCGGAAGCAAAGAGGGTATCGAAATAAGCAATCCCCTCGTGCGCCTGTAATGAAGGGGTGTTGTCAAAGGACGGCGCGCTGTTGGGCGGCAGGGTCGTGGCAAGGGCGGTATTGGACCAGCCGGAATCCCCACCGCTGCCGGCGGCCTTGACGCGGTAGTAAACCAATGTATCCGGTGAAAGCCCGGAATGCGACCAGTCGGTGGTCTCAGGTGGCAGGGTGTCGAGCAGCGTCCAGGCAACCCCGTCGGGACTTTGTTCAATGACAAATCCGGTCTCGCCGATGCTGTTGTCGCGCCAGGTGAGTCCGATCTCAATGGCGGAAACAGCTGTGGCCACCAGCCGGTCGGGATCGCTGGGAATGGCCTCGATGGCCAGGTAGGTGGCGGTGACCGTCATGTCCTTGAGAACCGGGTCGAAAATCTTGTCCCAGCCGTTGAAGAGGAAGCCGCTGTCGACACTCAGTGCCGGGGCAAGCGCCGCGCCGCCATAGGAAACGACCTGCACGGCACTGCCGCCGGCGATGCTGCCGTGCAGGCCCGGATCAAAGGTCACAGTCGCGTCCGGGAAGGTGTAGGCGGAACCGCCGTACAGCACGTCGTCCGGCAGCAGACTCAGCTGCAGTGAGCCGATGTTGACGACCGCATTGGCCACCGTACCGGAGGACTGGCTGACCGCCGGATGCGTTTCGCCGGCTCCGACCACCGTCATGGCGACCAGAAAGTCGCCATCCGGACTGTATATCTGAATGTATCCATTTTCCTCGATGGGCGGATTCAGGATGGGATCGGCGTCGCGGCCGAACACGCCGCCCTCATAGCCAAAACTCGATCCGCGCACCCGGGTGCCCGAGGAAAGAATGGCGCCGCTTGACGGATACAGAACGGTCCCTTGCAGGGAAGCGCCGCTGTCGTCGGTGATGGTGAAGGTGTTGCCGACCACCGAGATCGAGTTACCGAGAAAAGTGGAGAGGTTCCAATACTGCCCGTTATCGGTCGTGTCCGCAACGAGGAAAGCCGCCTCGGCCCCCGTCTGGGCGGAATCAAAGTTGCTCACAAGCCAGCGCTTGTGGTTGAGGGTCTGGACGTTGTTGGTACCCATGCGGGCGACGATGTGCCCGTCGCCCCTGGTTGTTACGAGAGGCGTTCCGACGACTTCACCGAGGTTTTCATTGACCGCCACGGTCAGGTCGGGATCCGCCGGATAAACCGTCGCCTGCCCGATGTTACGGCCGGGGGTGTTGCGCCCGCCGCCGATGACGAAGGGCGACTCGCCCGCGATGATCCGGAAACCGAGCCCGTCCGGGGCGTCATGACCGTCAACCAGACTCAGCCGCGCCTTGAATTGTGCAAGGATGTCGGAACCGTCCTGATACTGGTCGCGCCAGGTGAAGATGCCATTGCCGTTCGGATCGCTCTGCAGGGTGTGCCAGACAAAGCTCTCCGCCGGATCCATTGGGATTGTATCGACCGGATAATACAAATACGACCAGATGGTCCCCCCGCGGTAGCCGTCCCACAGGCCGTTGTCATGAACACCCACGGAGTAGTACGGGGAATCGGTCCCCTGCGTGGCCTCGTAGGCGTGCTTGTAGGGCTGCGAGAGGCTATCCGGGGCGAAGTAAAACCCGAGGCCGTAGACCCCTTCCCCGCCGATTGCGGCTCCGTCATCCGACCAGTCCGGCTTGACACCCGGCCAGCCGAAGGGACGCGTGTTGGCGACATTACCCACCATGGCCGCCCAGAAGGCGTTGCGGAAGGCGGGATAGTCGCGCAGGTCGCGGGCCGGGTTCTGCCGGGCAAGGGCGATTCCGTAAGGCCCGACGTAGTTGCCGACCGGGAAGTAGAAGTACCCGGTTCCCTCGGAAAGCCAGCCGCTGCCGCCATAGGCTTCATCCATGTAGCGGTCGACCCGGTTCCATGCGCTGTCGGCCAGACTGGAGCCGTGGACATGGTCGGTCGCCAGCAGCGCCAGGCCACCGGCCGCGCCGCGCGCACCCTGCCAGTTGCTGCCGTTGGCGGGATTCTGCTCGGTGCCGCCGTTGTTGATGATGACTTCCGCGGCGTTCAGCAGCTCCGCCGAAACGGTGTAGCTGAAGGCCTCATCCCATGAATCGGACTTCACGCACCAATCGTAGGTCAGCGCCACCCGGGTCGCCAGCCAGTAGAGGGCAAGCCCCTTGGTCCCGGGATCCGCCCATGGAAACTCGGTGTTGTCGAAGACTTCCTGGATCAGGGTTTTCGCCTCGGCGGCGTAGCCTTCATCCTCGGTCAGGACGTACAGGAACCCGTTGATCTGGGCACGCAGGGCAACGTCGTAGATCGCGTTGCTGTCGTACCAGTCGGCAAAGGCGCCGATGGTGCGCTGGAAAAGGAGCGATTGGTACATGCTCTGGAAGGGCTCCTCACCAAGCCTTTCCTGCAGGTCGGCCACGTCTTCCGGGCCGAAGAACAGGCGCGGGTGCTCGCCGATCTGGAAACTGAAATACGGGATAAAATCCCCGACCACGAGGAAGGCGTCGGTCGTGCTGGCCGGAGTTGATTGCCATTCGTTGGTGAGAAACAACGGGTCGTCGACGCTTCCGCCCATGGCGATGCGCCCGCCGGGGGCCATGGCGACGCCGCGCGTGAACCCATCCGTACTGAAGCGCACCCAGAGTTCGCGGTTTTTGAAATCCGGGCTGAGGGCAAGGTAGTAGGCGCCGCCGCGATAGCCGCCCGGAAAGTGGTCGATGGTCGGGTCGATATTGGCGGACGCCTGGCCGACAATGTGCACCCGGCCCACATGGTCGGCGTAGAGGTCGCCGCGGTCGAGCCGCAGGGTGTTGTCGCCGCCGCTGTTGAGGCGGGCGGTGGTCCACTGGCCAAGGAGGTACTCGCCCGTATCCGGAATGTAGCGACCGACGAATACCTTCGGCATGGTCGAGGTGTTGGCCATGAAGTGGTACTGGTCGCCACCGACAATGGTCACCGGTTCGGCCAGGTCGAAGGGGCTGTGACGCAGGGGCGTATTGCCGCCGTCGAATTCAAAGCCGATGTACAGGTAGCCGTCGTCCCCGATCGTGACCCGGGCGCCGCGCGTGTCGGCCATGTTGTTCTCATAGAAATTGAGCCAGCGCACGCCCTCGCTGACGCCGCCCCAGTCGTACCCGCGGTACTTGATCGTGCCGTCATAGGCCCGGCCCACGTAGTTGGGAATGTCGACCGGAAAACTGCTTCCGCTGCCGTCGTCGGTGGTGATGTTCTTGAACCCGGTCGCAATGACGGTCTGGCTCGGCTCGTGAATGCACACGTCCGTCGTGAACGTTCCGATACCGGCCGTCAGCCCGAGTTGCGCGCCGGCGGCGTCGATAATGAATATCTGGTGGGAGGAGAGCTTTTTGTCGTCGTAGTCGCCCTGGGGGGAATACAGAATGGCGGCGGTTCCCGCCGGCCCGGCGTCGATACGGTGCGCGTTGGAGGGCCCGACATGGCTCCAGAGCACCGCGTCCCCGGCCGGGTTGAGCTTGACCGCTCCGTCCGGACCGGCGGCCACGTGAATGTTGTCATTGGAATCCAACGACAGATCCACCGCCACTTCGCCGACCACGGCCAGGCTGAGGAGGTTGTCCCCAGTCTCGGTGAAACGGGCAACCACCCCGCGGTCGCCCGCGGTCGCGCCGTTGAGGTAGGCCGGTGTGACCGTTGGAAAAATTGCAGTCAGCACCTCCGGGTCGAGGATGCCGGCGACCACCAGCGTGCCGTCGCTCTGGTAGGCGACCTGGCGGATCGACTCGTCGTCAGAGGTATTGCCCAGATAGGTTGACAGGTCGAGCCGGTTGGCCTCGACCGAGATGGTCACCGCATCGGTGGCCGTGAAGCCGTTGTTGTTGTCGTAGGCCACGGCGTGCACCGACAGCTCGCCCTCCGACGGCAGCACCCAGTCGAAGGTGTAGGGCGGCGTTGTATCGGTAAAAAGGATACGGGTGTTGCGCATGAAGCGCACTTCGGTGATCGAACCGTCGAGGTCGCTGGCATCGGCGGCCAGGGTCACGGTCCCCCCGACCACTGAGCGGATGCCGGGCTGCGGCGCGGTAAGGGTCACCGCCGGGGCGGAGTTGAAAACGCCCTCGAGGCGGAAGTTGTCAAACTGCATTTCCGACTGACTGTCAGCGCGTGCGGTTTCCCAGAAGACAAGGTGGTAGCCGCCGTCAACGGGCACGGTAAACTCCGCGCTGCTGCTGTCCCAGGTCATGCTGTCGACGAGGAACTGTTTAAGCGGTGTCTCCCCCTCGGGATAGGTGGCAGTCGGGTATGGCAGGAATCCCCAGATGTAGCCGCTGTTGGATTTCAGGGCCTTGTGATCAAAGGAAAGGCGGTAGGTCTGGCCGGCGAACAGAAAGACCTTGGGCGAGGCGAACCAGGGCGGCTGGGTTCCCGTCTCAAGACCGTCCGATCCCGGCCCGAGGTCGTTGCCCATGCGGCTCACCGGTCCAACCCAACCCTCCAGGCTGGAATCAAAATCCCAATGCAGGAGCGGCGGCAGCGATCCGTCCGCCAGCGTGATGGTGACGCGGTGGAGCAGCGTCGTGGACAGCCCGGTGCTGTCCATGGCGGTGATTTCCAGGTCGCGCGTCCCCGGCGTGGTGATGTACGCCCAGTCGACCGCATAGCCCTCCGGCTGAAGGGAATCGAAGGTGGCCACGATGCGCTCGTCGAGCGGGTCATACACGGTCACTGAGGTGATGTCGCCGGCAAACTGCAGCACGTCGAAGTCAAGGTCGATCACCGTCCCCTCCGTGAATGTGCTGTCGTAGGCCGGCGAATCGACGAGGATCTCCGGCGGCACGGCCAGGTTGACCAGCACGTTGTCGAAGCGCGAACTGTGGCCGGCGTTGCCTACATCGACGCTGGTCACCAGTACGTGGTAATCGCCGTCGGCCGGCGGCGAGAAGCTGGCCTTGCGCAAGCCGCTCCAGGTCCAGCGCCCGACCTCCGTCCAGCCCGGATCGTTCTCGTAGGCCGGATCGCTGAGGTCGAGGCCGAACGGCGCGGCCGCCAGCCCGGCCATCATGCCGTTTTCCGTTGTCCCCGTGTACAGGTTGATCTGGTAGGACTTGTCCGCCTTCAGGGCAAGGACCGGCGAACGCGCGTGCTTGGTCACCTCGCTGCTGCCGTTGCTCATGTATCCGAAATCGGTAAACTCGAAGGCCGGGTTCCATTCCCAGCGACCATTGGCCGTCCAGCCGTCAATTCCGGTGGCAAAGCGTGAGTCGAGGAGCGTGATGGTACCGCCGTAAAAGCCCATCGCATTGCGGGTATTGACGGCCCCTCCAAAAGTTCCCTGAACCGCCCCCGCCTCAAGCAGGATCCTGTAGATGTGCTCGGCCTGCAGCCCGCCATGGGCGATCGAAAGTGTGGAGCCAGCGACGCTTGCGGACACCCCCGCCACAGGAGTCCCGGCCGTCACATCGAACAGCGAAACCTGATTGGCATCGAGCAGATCCAGCGGTCGGTCAAATTCGATGTCGATGTCAGCGGAGAGATTGTTCGTGTCGTGGGGGGCCGCGACCACCTGGGGCACTTCCGGCAGCGTGGTAAAGCTCCAAATCAGGGTCCCGTTCTCAATCGCAGGGTCGGTCGTCGCCTGCAGGGCCCCGGCTGGAACGACCACCTCCACTTCAGTCCCCCACGGCAGGTCGGGCGACGGGGTCAGGGTCAGGGTAGCGCCGCTGGCTGAAGGCGTAAAACTCCCGATGGACTGGTTTGTTTCCGGGTCGCGCACGCGCAGCAGTCCCGCATCTGCAATCGTGATGTCCCGGTTGAAAGTCACCGTGATCGGTTGGTCCACGTGCGCGATGCTCTCCGCAAGGTCCGGACTGCGGTTGATGAGGTGCAAGTCGTGCAATTCCCCGTAGACCTCCACTTCGAAGGCGCGAAAGTAGTTGTCCAGGGAGGCCGTCCCCAACAGACGCACGCGCTCGCTGCTCAGCGTCGCCGCAAAGCTCTGGTCGGCCACCCCGCCGTTGGCATCGCCCGACACTGCCAGCAGGTCCACCCAGTTCCATCCGTCCCAATACTGCAACTGGTAGTCCGTTACCGCGTTCCCGTAAGTGCTTCCGCTTCCCGTCCAGAACTTGAGCTGGCTCAATTGGTAACTGTTGCCCAACTCGATCTGAATCCAGTGCGGGAAAGGGATATTCTCCGTGACCCAGCGGTTTGTGGTGATCGATCCGTCGACCGCGAATGCCGCCGGGTCGCCCGCCCGGGCCGAATCCGCCGAAACCGGCCGATTCAGCGCCACATTCACCGGCAGCGCTGTCAAGTCAGCTCCAACCAGAGCGAGGCAGGTCAGCAGAAGCAGCTTGTTCAGATGAATTAACGACCCGGGGGAGCAATGTATCATTTCAGGAAGGAAGGGGTTGGAAGGGTTAATCCTACAGTACTACAGTATAAATCAATTCAGCTTGCCAAGCTATGCAATTAGCGGCCTAATGTATGCATATTTGCGAACAATGGAAGCGCTATTCATCGGAGTCAGCCTACCGGCCAGCGTTGGATTCTGCCGGCAAATCCTGACCGGTGTGCGGGCGGGTTGCACTGCCAGGGGCCTTGGTATGAATATCCTCTCCGACAGCGGTTCGATTGGCCCTCCAAGGAATGAGCATCAGCACAACCTTCCGCCGCTGGCTGGAATCGTCGCCCACATAAGCACGCCGGAGGAATTCACGGCATGGAGCCGTTTATCCCCGCATGTCGTCGGCACCTCCAACAGATGCGCAGCACGGAATTTCCCGAAGATCATCAATGACGAGACTGCGATTGGCCGGATGGGCGCGGAACACCTTCTTTCACTGGGACTACGCAGGCTGGTTTTCCTGGACAAGCGGGCCATGGCCTTTTCGCAGGCGCGCCGGGACGGGTTTATACTCGCTGCAAGGGAGGCCGGTGTACAGGTCGCATCGATCGGGTTTGGGCGGTCCGAGGAACTGTCGGGCATCGGTCATGAGCTTCTCAAAATGACGCCCCCGGTCGGCGTCATGGCGGAATCGGACATGACAGCACGCGCCTTCATTGAGCAAATGCCGGACTTCCGGAAGGTTGTCCCACACCGGATCGCCGTCCTTGGGGTGGATGACGATTCCCTCCAGAATGCCCTCTCGCCAGTCGAACTCTCATCAGTCCGCCCGAATGGACAGGAAATCGGTGTGCGGGCCGCCGAATGGGTGCTGTCCCTGAACAAGGGTTTACCCTGCCCTCCTGAACCCGTACAGGTCCGGCCGATCCGCGTCATTGAGCGAGCTTCCACAAACGTCCTGGCGATCAGTGATCCGGTTGTCGCACGCGCGGTCCGTCTCATGCGGGATCGTGTAGCGGAATTTCGCGACGTAAAGGATGTCCTTCGCGCCCTTGGCATGCAGCGCCGCGCCCTCGAAAAACGCTTCCAAAAGGTCTACCACCGCTCCATCGCTTCCGAGCTGACCCATGCCCGGCTGAACACCGCGCGCAGCCTTCTCGAATCCACGAACCTTTCCATTAACGAGATCGCCGATCTTGTGGGCTATCCCGAATACCGCCTCCTCACCCTCGCCTTCAAGCGCCTCACCGGCGAGCCGCCCAGCGCCTACCGGAAGCGGGTACGGGGAGGCTGATCGGCGAGGATCTCCGGCGGCAAACACTCTCCTGCACCCATCTTCGCTTCCTCTGGAAGCTACGCTGGGCAGGCCCAGATTCAGGCCGCGGACACCTGTCCGAGGCTTTTTGTGTTGAAAAAGAATAGGTTGCGAGGAGTTTGAATTGCTCCTAACTTACGCCCATGAAAAAGAATTTCGATGTGGTCATTGAGCGCGATTCCCAAGGGTACTTCGTTGCAAGTGTCCCCGCCCTGCCGGGCTGCCATACACAGGCCAAAAGCCTCGACAAGCTGCAAACACGCATCCAAGAGGCCATTGCGCTCTGTCTAGAGGAGTATGGCAACCAATTTGCCCCATCTGAATTCGTGGGTATCCAGCGAGTCGCGGTCGACGCATGAGCCCCAAAGCGCCCAGGCTAACCGGTAGACAACTCATCAAACTCCTTGGAAAGCGGGGTTTTGAAACCTCCCGCATCCGGGGAAGCCATCATTTTCTCAAGCATCCGGATGGACGAGCAACCGTCGTTCCAGTCCACCGTGGGGAAATCATTGGTCCGGGCCTTCTGGCAAAAATTCTGCGTGATACTGAATTGACCATTAAGGACTTATAAGGCGCAACTGCCATTTACCTGCCTGAATGGTAATAAGTGAACTGTCCTGCAAATCAGAGGGGAACGAGACGGTTCATGTCTGGCCATGGTACTGATCCGGCGTAAATCCAGCGAGGGCCTCTGCCAAGCGGTTGAGGGCGTCGGTATTGGCCAGCTTGACGGTCAGGGTGACGCCGCCGTCCTCCGCCGGAACCAGGCAATCCTGTAGTTGGGATTTCATTGCATTGGCGCAGGCCTGCTGGGTTTGGCTGAGGTTTTTCTCGGGGAGCATGTTGCCGCACAGCTCGAAAGCGGCGCTGAGCAATCGGCCACAACTTTCCGCAACCTGCTCCCGCTTTTCCTGAAGCGCCTGGCGGCGGCTTTCGTCCACGGGAGCGTCCTCCTTGGCGCCCAGAAGGACCTCCAGCCGACGCTTGAGTTCGTCCATTCCAGACTGAAGGGCGACCGCTTCGACCTTGGCATCCGGATCCAGTGCGGCGAGAAAGAGTTCGTTCTTGGAGGACAGGGTGTTGAGCAGGTTTTCCTCCAGTGTGTCCTCCGTCACCAGCAGGAACACTTGGACAGGACGCTTTTGTCCCATGCGGTGGGCGCGCGCAATCCGCTGTTCAAGAACCGCCGGATTCCAGGGAAGATCGATGTTGATGACCGTGTTGGCGGCTTGAAGGTTAATGCCTGTTGAACCCGCATTCGTGGTCAGGAATACGCGGCAACCGCCATCCTCTTTGAAGCGCTCGATGAGGGCCTGCCGTTTTTTCTGGGGAACCTTTCCATCGAGGCGGACAAAGTCCAGCCCCGCCTTCCGCAGAAGTGGTTCCACCCGGTCGAGCATTGTCGTCCACTCGGAGAACATGACAATTTTTCGGTCCTCTTCTTCAGCGAGGTCAACCAGCATTTCCGCCACCTTGGCCAGCTTTGAAGAATACCCGGGCACCTGCTTGTTGATGAGGCAGGTGCTGTTGGCCGCCATTCGGCACATCAGCAGCGCCTTCTGCAGCCGCAGCAGATCCATTTCGCTGACATAGGCCTTCCGGGTGATGCTGGAGACAATCCGCATGTGGGTCCCGTGAAGCTCCAGTTGTTCTTCCGTGGGTGGGATGCGAACCACCTTGGTCGTGCGGGGAGGCAGCTCTTTCACCACCTTGTCACGGGTCCGCCTGAGCATGATGGGAGCAAGCTTTTCCCGAAGCTGGTCGAGATGGCGATAACCCATCACCTTGCCCTCCTCGTTGACCATGCGGTGCTTGTGCAGAAAACGGTATGCGGGTCCAAGCCGGCGGTCGTCGATAAACTGCACCACGGAATACAGCTCCTCCAGACGGTTTTCCAGCGGCGTCCCCGACAGCACAAGGGCAAAGGGGGAACGCAGGCTTTTCATGATGCGGCTGGTCTTGGTTTCCCAATTCTTGATGCGCTGCCCCTCATCCAGGATGATGAGATCCCACGGAACCCTTTCAATATCGAGGTAATCGCGCAATACCTGCTCGTAATTGCAGATCGTGAAAAACGTGTCGCTGGCGTACTGGTCCGGGCGATCAGCTGCGGATCCGAACACCAACTGGACACTCAGATCCGAAAAGCGCTCCACCTCCAGCTTCCATTGGGACTTGAGCGAAGTCGGGCAGACGACCAGCACCCTGCCAATACCTGAATGGCGGCGCAGGAACTCGGCCACCCCGATGCCCTGGATCGTTTTCCCAAGGCCCATATCGTCGGCCAGAATGGCGCGGCCCGCTCCAGCAGCGAAGGCAATTCCGTCGAGCTGGTAGGGACGCAGTTCCACTTTGAGCAGTTCTTTCCGCAGCCGGTTACGCGCGGGATTCTTCCGGATCCTGGCGACGGTCTTTTGAAGACGATGCCGGTGAAGAACCTGTTCCATGAACACCTCGGCATCCGGGTAGATGCGGACCGGATTCCCCTTTTGTTCCAATTCCCGGCACATGTTGAGCATGCTTACGATTTGCAATGGCGTCTTTTGTAACTTGGTGGTGAACCGCTTTAATTTGGGATGGTCCCAGTTGCCCGGAACCAACAGGCGAACGCCCAATTCCTTCCCGTAAACCGCGTGGATGGCAAACTCGGTTTGTTCGTGAGGGACAGTGAGCCGTTTTTTGCTGAACCGTTTCCCAACCTCCGCTTTGACCTTGAGCGTGTGTTTGCACAGTCCAAGGTGGTTCGTGCGAAAATCCGGACACGAACAGTAGCTTTCATGTTCGCCCATGCCCCGCAGGGCCACCCGATAGGACTTTCCGGATTCCGCATTTGTCACCGTGTAATCTGCCCAGGGAGTGGATTTGTCCGGGGAGCGAATGTGCATCCTTTCCTTTTCAGCCCGCTCCCGCCGCTCCGTGATAGCCCGTTCAACCAGATCCTTCTCATCCAGCAACTCAAGCGGTAGCGAGTCGTCCGGCAACGAAGCCAGTCCCAGCAGTGTTTTTTCCTCAAGCACGAAGGCAAGCACCGCAGCCTTGAAAAGCAGGGCGTCTTCTCCCTCCACGTCACACTCGATATCCAGCTTGCCCTTCCGACCCTCGCTCAGTCGAATCTCCACCCAGTGCAAATTCCTGGCACCCGGAAATTCCACCCGGAGAAGATTGTTCGCAAAACGGACTTGGTCCAGTGTGAGGTCAAGCTTCCCTCCCTCGATCAGCAACCGGGATCCTGATTTTTCATCACCGAGGAGGAGGCAGGCCTGGCGGTAGCTCAGTCGGGATAGTTTGTCCCGCAAGGTGATCTTATGCGATGGCTTCGTTGGCATGATCGGATTTATCTCCGTTGATCGGGAAATGGGCAATCTTGAAGAGCGGAACAAAGGGGTAATTGCCGGACCCTGCACACTATTTTGCTCTTTATCTAACGGCATGGCAGTGCGTTCAGGCGTATTCCGCACCTTGAATTGCTGACCTACCAGCCCCATCAGGACGGTTGACACCACGGCCAGGATCTCCGGCGGCAAACACTCTCCTGCACTCGCCTACACTTCCCTACACTCCCCCAATCCCCGACCAAACGCTTCCTTCAAAACCGTCCTATCCCGCTGCCTATCGGTACCTTCCGCTCCCCCTCCTAACCTGAAGGTCGGGGGTTCAAATCCAGCCCCTGCACCCATCCTTCGCTCGCTCCGCGAGCTTCGGAGGGCACGGCCCAGTTTGCCCAAGCTTCGCTTGGTGCCCGGCTAATTTCGGCAAAAGCACCGCCAGCAGGCTTGCGCATTTCAGTGTTGTCATCTTAGATATTCATGTAATTTTAGTTTACATGGAAAGATTTACCAGGCTGCTTCACATGCCTGAAGGGCGGACCGCCTTCCTCTGGGGGCCACGCCAAACAGGAAAAACCACTTTTTTAAAATCGGCGTTTCCGGAGGCTCACCGGATCGACTTGCTCCGGACAGATGAACAGCTGCGCTACCTCCGGGAACCTCATCGATTCCGCGAAGAATGCAGGACCCGCCCCTCCGGGGAACTGACCGTCATCGATGAAATCCAAAAAGTTCCGCAGTTACTGGATGAGGTGCATTTCCTGATTGAGGAGGACCAACGATCCTTCATCCTTTGTGGTTCGAGTGCGCGCAAGGTCAGGCGCTCCCATGCAAACCTTCTCGGGGGCCGCGCTCTGCGCTTTGAAATGCTCGGGCTGAGTGCCCGGGAAATTGGATCGTCGTTTTCACTCGACCGGATGCTCAACCACGGCCCGCTGCCACCGCATTATTTGTCAGACAAACCCGGCGCACGGCAAAGGGCTTACATTGATACCTATCTGAAGGAGGAAATTCTGGAGGAAGGACTATCGCGCAACCTCCCCGTATTCTCAGACTTTCTATACGCGGCCGCCATTGGGGATACGGAGGTCACCAACTTCAGCAATATCGCCCGTGAATGCGGCGTTGCCTCAAGCACTGTCCGGGATTATTACGGAATACTCGAAGATACCCTGTTGGGTGCATTTGTTCCTGCTTTCACCCGACGGGCAAAGCGCAGGGTGACCCGGTCTCCCAAATTTTATTTTCGCGATGTCGGAACCGTCAACCACCTCGCCCGCAGAGGCCGTATGGAAGCCGGTTCTGCCGCTTACGGCAAAGCTTTTGAAAACTGGATCTTTCACGAGCTTTCAGTCCACTCGCGGTATTCAGAGCTCTGGTATCCCATCAGCTACTGGAGACTCTCATCCGGGATCGAGGTCGACTTTGTTCTCGGGGATGCCGAAGTTGCCGTTGAGGTGAAGAGCAGTTCACGTATCCATTCTCACGATACACGCCATCTGCTCGAATTCCGCAAGGAGCACCCAGGAGTCTCTCAACTGATCCTTGTGTGCTGCGAAACCAAACCCCGAAAGACCGATGCCGGTATCTGGATTTTACCATGGCAGGATTTCCTCCAACGCCTCTGGTCAAATGATCTCATGAAGTAAAGCTCCTGATCCTGGCGCTCTCGCAATCTGGTCAAGTTATTCCGACAAATTCCGGCACATGCCGACACTCTCATACACGTCCCCAAACCCCAACCAAAGTCTCCGCCAAAAAACCACCCTATCTCCCTCCCCTCCAGCACCTTACGCTCCCCCTCATAACCTGAAGGTCGGGGGTTCTACCGAGCCCGAAGGGCGACACGAGCGCCAGCGACTTGACCACAAGAGCCCAATCCCTCCCCTGCACCCAATTTGAATAGTATAAATCCCTCAATTCCTACGTTTTGCGAAATTTTTATTTGGTGCGGGCAAGTGAAGCCAAAGGACGGCAAATGAGGGCAAAATTGTCGAAATCGGCAACCGTTTGGCAACCGCGGTGAAGGGTGATGCAGAAACGTCTTCTCAGCCCATACTTATCCAAATTCGAATATCAGGGAATACAATTCCCATATTTACATTCTCACCTTGACGTCGGTGATGGAAGAAGCAAAGATTAGGGGATGATCCGGCGGGACATGACACCCAAATTGAAGGAGCTGGCGAAGGGATTTCCGGTGCTTTCGCTGACGGGTCCGCGTCAATCGGGAAAGACGACCCTGGTACGTGAAGTGTTTCCCGACTATACCTATCTGAATCTGGAAAACCTGGATGTGATGGCGGCGGCGACGGAAGACCCGCGCCGTTTTCTGGAGGCGCATCGGGAAAAGGGCGCGATCATTGATGAGGCGCAACGAACTCCAGAACTATTTTCCTATCTCCAGGGAATCGTTGACGAGAGCGGATTGATGGGCCGCTACGTGCTGACCGGATCGCAGAATTTCCTTTTGTTGGAAAAGATCACGCAGAGCCTGGCAGGGAGGACGGCCATTCTGCACCTGCTCCCCTTTTCTTCAGCGGAGCTGAAATCAGCGGGAGCTTATGCGGACGATCTGGATACCGTCCTTTACCGGGGAAGCTACCCGCCCATTTTCGACCGGCCAGTCCAGCCGGAAGACTTTTACCCCTCCTACATCGAGACCTACCTGGAGCGCGATCTGCGCACCCTGAAAAGCATCGGCGATCTCTCGCTGTTTCGAAAATTCCTGATTCTCTGTGCCGGACGGACGGGGCAGCTCCTGAACATGTCGGCCCTGGGCAACGAGGTGGGGGTCGACCACAAGACAATCCGTTCATGGATTTCCGTTTTGGAGGCCTGTTTCATTGTTTACCTGCTGCGCCCGTATCACCGCAACTGGAACAAACGCGTGGTGAAACAACCCAAGCTGTATTTTTATGACACCGGCTTGCTCTGCTCGATATTGGGCATCAAGCGGAAAGAAGACCTGGCCGGGCACCACCTGCGTGGTTCCATCTTCGAGAATCACGTCGTCAGTGAACAATTAAAAGCCCAATACAACCGGGGCCGGCGACCCTCGATATATTTCTGGAGAGATCACAGCGGCCATGAAATCGACCTGATTCTGGAACGGGGTCCCGAGATCACAGCCGTGGAGATCAAATCGGGAGCGACCCTCCACCCCTCATTTTTTGACGGCCTGTCGTGGTTCGGAAAGCAGACCGGATTGCCGGCGACTCGGTGTGCCCTTGTATACGGTGGGGACCAGCGGCAAAGCCGTACCGCCGGGGAAGTATATCCCTGGTTCGATGCGGTGATATAATTTCTATTCGAACCCATCTCTGAATAACATCCCATCGCACTTTCCATCATCCATTTGCACCTTCCCTCATAACCCCACGCCTAGCGACGTGCAGGGCAGCGGGCGGAGGTGGCTAGTAAAGGGCTAGTAAGGTTAAACTTGCTCTTTTTTGATTTAATGTGTTGTTATTCAATTAATTTCTGATTGATTGATGTCCGGTGCAGTTTGCATGGGACCCATTCAAAGAAGCGGAGAATCTAGCCAAGCACGGTGTGGATTTCTCGACTGTGGGGATCGCCTGGAGTGATCCTTCCCGGTTGATATTTCGCTATCCCGGAATGGGCCGAGACGAACTGCGCTGGCAATTTGCTGGACACGATGGAAATGGGATCCTGACGGTTCGATTCACGATTCGATCCGGTGCAATCCGGATAATTGGCGCCGGTTACTGGCGCAAACAGAAGAAGTTATATGAAGCAAAACAGAAAAGAAGTTAAGTATACGGATGAACCAGACGACGATTTGTTGCTTCCCGACGATGCTGAGATATTGACTCGTAAACAGGAGAAGGAACTCGGGATTCCTTCGCCTGAGGAAACGGCAGGTGAGGAATGGGAGCGCATCGTTCGCGGCAAAAAGGTGATTCTCAAGCCAAAACGGGGTGGGGCGCGGCTCGGGGCCGGTCGCAAGCCCAAGGGCCATCTGCGCATGCAGGTACTGGTCAGTAAGAAGGCCAAGGAAAAAATCCGTCGCCTCGCCAAGAAGCGGGGCGTTTCCATGTCGGCGGTGGTATCTGAGGAGTTCGAGAAGTATAAAGTATAGGGTTCTGGCCTGGACAATAATGGATCCCTCCCTTAGCTCTGTTTTCGATGTCGGGGTACTTGGATATCGAGGCAAGAAAAGCTGTCTTCCAGCGGGTCCTCCCTTATCTGGGGAAGGTGGTTCCCGCCTCCGTCCTGCAGAAGACGGGGGAGGTTGGCAAGGCCTGCTCCTACCTGCTCGGTCATGGAGATGCCCTGGTACGTATCTGTGATTACGGTCAGGTCCGCCTCGACAACAACCTCATCGAGAACGCCGTGCGTCCGACCACACCCTGCACCCATCTTCGCCTCCCGGCTTCCAGGCTTCACTGTGTTTCGCACGACAAGTCGCTGGCCAGGCCCACTTTAAGCCTCCGTTGAAAACCGGAGGCTTTTGTTTTTCCAGGGACTCATCCCACCAAACGCTCCGTAATCCGATCGAATCGCACCGCTGAGATGCCGTCATTGAAGTCCAGTGGCTCGCCGTTGTAGACAATTGTGCGCGCCTGCAAAAGGTCGATCTCATTACCGTTGCTGTCGCTGAAAAAGTACAAACCCGCCTCCTTGCCTTGATTGTAGCGGGCCTTCAGGCACACGAGAACCACCAGATTCTCAAACAGTTTCCCCACCAGCGGGCCCCGCTGTCAAACCTGAGCCGGTTGCGGGGGCAAGCCCCGCAACGCGGCCTTT
>JBNGDP010000078.1:0-17846 GCA_049975345.1 Oceanipulchritudo sp.
ACGCGCGACTCGAAGGCGGACGGGCGACGGTCTTCGCGCGTAAACGCGCGACTCGGAGGTGGGCGCGACTCGAAGGCGACGCTAATCAGGGGATCACCAACTCAAGGTTCATACGGGCGTCGACGACATTGAAGAAGGTCTGCTCCACAATCCCGTTGGTGAAATGGGGGGCGGCGGGATCGGCGGCACGGAGGAGAACGGTCACAGTGTTGGCTTCCGGAGTGAGCTGAAGGTGTTCGAACGCTTCAAGCAGGTCGATGGCAAAGCTGCCGCGGATATCGAACCCCGCAGGCAGCGTGTCCACCACCTGCATGTCCACGCTGTTGATGCGGGCGTAGAGGTCCGCGTTATCGGCGACGGGGGCGGCGGCCGGTCCGACAAGGATATCGATGGCCCCGGGAAATGGATTGGGACTGAGCCCCTGGCCGGTGGCATCGATGTTGAGGGTCCAGCTGTGGATCCGGTCAGCCGAATCGGCGACCTCGGTCATGTCAAAGATCAAAACCAGGGCGAGTTCGGCGTTCAGGGCATTGTCGCCAACCTGAAGGCTCGAATTGCCGGCGTCGGTCCTGCGCAGATTGGAAAGCGGTCCACCGGGCGTGCCGACAGCGCTGTTCACCCGCCCGCTCCAGTCCAGATTGCCGGCAACAGAGAGCGTTTCCAGATTCAACCCGGCATCAATGGTGACTGCATCCAGCGTGGCGAAGCTGTTGCCCCCATCGAAGGAGATTTCCACACTGACGGGTTCCGGCGTGACGAGGTAGGGGATCAGAAACACCGCCTCGGCAAGATGGGTGGCAATATCATAGCGGTGCAGAAGGTTGTCTGAAAGGATCGATCCGTCCACCCGCAGCAGGGTGCCGTCCGGCAGATGCAGCGCTTGTGGCATTCCGGAGACTCCGATGGCGGACCAGCCGGATACCGTCTCGAGGAATTGGCTGGAAAGCAGGGAGGGATCCGGGGACTTCCAGATCGCGCCGGCGACGGGAAATGTCCCGTCCGCGGAAACGGCGCCCTGCGGCGCATCCCCGAGGAGCGGGGATCCGGGAAGCGGCCGATAATCGAAGGCGGCGGCATTGAAGAAACGCGGATCGCCGAACTCCGTGCCATAGATCGTCTCACCAAGGGTGAAGTTGTTGTCGAATGTCAACTGCCCACCGGAAGGCGCGGAAGTGTAACGGGAAAGGTAATCGTCACTGTAATTCGCGATGACGGAAACGCCGCCCACATTGACCTCGCTCCCGGCTATGGCAAGATTCCCGCCCACCGTATTGTTGAAGATATCGATGCCGGCATTCCCGAAATTGACCTGCGTGGGTTGCAGACCCCACATGTTGATGCCGTCCCATGTGGTGTTCCAGACCAAATTATGGTGTACCGACCCGTTGGATACGCCGGCACCACCGCCCGAGTCGAAGCGGATGCCCATGCCGCCGTTCCATGTCTTCGGCCGATTCCGGTCCTCCACCGCGACATTGTCATGGACCATATTCCATGCGACCTCCATGCCATCCATGTCGCCGCTTCCCCATGCGTTCATGGCGGCGATGTCGGTGACAATCATGCCGGCGAGGTAGGCGCGGTTGGAAAGATAGCGCGAGCCCGCCGCGGTGATGCTGATGTTCTGGCCACCGTTCATGAAGACGGTGTTGTTTTGAATGATAAGGTCCCGTCCGGGGCTGCGCGTGCTGATACCGGGGCCAAGGGTCCAGCCGACGACATTGTTTTCCACCACGGCACCGGGCCCGTAAACCGTGACGCCGGAGATGGAGGAACGGTGGACGAAGCTGTCGCGCAGGCTGACATCAACCCCGTCGAGGGTGACCGCGCCATCGGTCGATCCGGAGGCGAGCAAATAGACCCCCTCGACGGATATGGAGTCGAAATGCACATCCTCCGTGGTGGAAACCGTCTCCACCACGCCGCCGTCAAAGTGGATGTTGCGGACGCGCCAGTGACTGCTGCCCGAAACGCGGATCCCGTGGGAATAACGCTTCACCTCGACGGTGGTGTCGGCGGGGGTTTTCCCGTCCGGGAACTTCACGTAAAGGACGCCGTTCGGGCCGTCCCGTCCCGGAACGTCGTGGAGAAATTCGCCGGGCTGGTCGATGGCCACCTTGCGCCCGAGCAGCATGAAGATGTCGCCCTCGCTGGCGGCGTTCCAGTTCCCGCCGAAAGTTGTCTCGTTGTATCCAAATTCCACATACCCTGGCCCGGAAGCGGTCACGGTCGTGCTCCCGTCCGTCCAGCCCTTGCCGGGCAGATATAGCATGAGCGCTCCGTCCCATGCGCCGGACGGATAGCCGTCGAGACCGGCGTTGAAATAGCGGGCGACCTTGTTTGCGCCATCCTCGGAAACGATCAGCGGCATGGTGGTGACCGCCCGGTCGCCGCGGAAGAAATCGAAGTTGTCGTCGACGTTCGGCCAGCGGGCGTCGATGCCGGTCTTCCCGTCGAGGCGCACGAGCAGGCGGTGGGCGACCGTGCCGAAGGCGGCGGTCAGCTGGATGCCGAAGATGTTGCCGCCCTCGTCGATCCACTGCCCGACCCCGTCCTGCCCCGCCGTGAGCGGCTGGTAGGCGGAGACCACGACGTGCTCGGGTGGCCCGCCCGCAGGCCTGTGGGCCTCGAGGGTGATTGGAAAGTACGGTTCCCCGGAGGATCGCGGAATCAGCTGCTCACGGTAGGTTCCCTCGCGGACACGTATCGTGTCATTGGCGTTTGCCACAGAAAGCGCCATGCCGATGGTGGCGAACGGGTCGTCGATCGTCCCGCTTGCCGCGTCGCTACCGTTTTCAGCAACATAATAAACGGAGCGTGCCGGGGTCACCCGCCACTGTCCATTCATCCACCACCAGCCGGGTGCCTCCGCCCCGCCGGGATAGATCCATTCCGCAATGAGCGGCGCATAATCCCAGCCGCCGGCCTGCCGCTGCCGATGCTGCCAACCCAGACCGTAGGCGCAGGCGTACCACCAGAACCCCTCCGTTTCGCCCAGGCCGGCGGGCGCGTACAACCAGCCGTGCTCCAGCGAATAATGAAAGGGCGCGGCGGAATCCTCCATCAGCCCGAGGGACCCGTTGTTCCAAGCCCCTTGCAGGCACAGTGCGGGGACCGAGAAGGCGGCCAGCAGCAACGGCAGCTTCATGGTGCTACTTGCTTATGAAAATCCACGCGTCGCCGCCGGAATACACGTAGGCGCCAAGTTCGGACACGTACACCCAAGGATAATGCTTGAGGTACACCCAGCCCAGCCATGCGCCGGTGTCCGCGTAGAAATCCTCGATGGGGTAGTCGTTGAACGGCCCGTAGTCGACCGGCTGCTCGTCGAAGGAAAGCGTGAAGAAGGACTGCTCGGCGGCGAGAATGGTCATGCGCCCGAGATCGGCGAAGCCGACCGGGATCTCGGCCGGGTCAAAGTCGTCGAACTCGGTCTGCAGCAGGCCCATGGCGAAGGACTTGCCGGAAGTGATCTGGCCGGCGGAAAGGGCGTCCTTGACGGCCTGGGTGATGTCGATCTCGATGGTCATGTGCTCGCGGGCAAGGGATTCGGTGCCCCAGTTGGCCTCCGGATTCGTGAAGGGTGTCTCACGGGCGATATCCCCGACTTTGACCGCGCCGGGATAGTCCTCGAACGTGTACTGCAGCCAGGTGGGAGTGGAGCCTTCCTGTACGGTCAGGTCGGGAACGAAGTAAACGCCGACATCGGCCCCGCCATCGGCGCTGTAAACCGCGTTCGTGTCCTGCTTCCAGACAATGCCGGTTGTCCAGGTGATCTTGGTGGCCTGTTCCAGCTTATTCAACGAGATGAAGGTATCGTTGCCCAGCCCGTATGCCTGGTCGACTCCCATGCGGACGAATCCACGCCATGGGTAACCGCCCGCGGAGTAGCCAATGATTAACGTCATCCGCCACTGCTGCAGGTCGATGTCGTCAAGGAATTCCCCGATGCGCAAACGGGACGAACTGAAGGGTCCGGCCACGTAGTCTTCGGGGGCCTGCGCCGGCAGCGCGGAGGACAGGAGGACGCCCGCAAGGGAGGTCAGGAGGATTGCTGTTATTTTCATGATGAACACACTGGGGTTTGGGTTGTTTTGAATTTATTTTTTTACCATTTTACACGAAGGGAAAGCATCCAGCGCAGCGGATCGGCTGGAACAGCATTCGGTTGAAAATACACCTCGTCGAGCAGGTTTTTAATGTTCAACTGGACCGTGTAATCGGTCTCACCCCGGCGGAAGGTGTAACTTGAGAAGAAATCCACCTGCGTGTAGCCGTCGAGGAACAGCTCGCGATTGCCGCCGGAGCCGAGGAATTCCGTCAGATACTGGACCCCGCCGCCGATGGCGAAGGTGCTGTCCCTGCCGACCGGAATACTGTAGCGTCCCCACAGGGTCACCTGATGCTCGGGCACGCCGGTGCGCGGCTGGCCATTCTCAACAATGGTGTAGCTGCCGTCGTCGTTTTCCACTACCGAGTCGCGGGTCGTCTCAAGATAGGCATAACCCAACTTCACCTGCAGGCGTTCGAGGGGCTCCATGACAAGGTCCACTTCCACGCCCTCAGAATAGGTGGTGAGAGGGACCGTCTCCCTGAAGACGTCGTTGTCGCCCTCCCCGTAGCGGATGGTCGCGTTGCCCTTCTCGTTGTTGTTCTGTAGTTGAAAGTACGATACCGTCCCGTTGAGGCGCCCGTCAAACAGGTCGAGTTTGAAGCCGACCTCCTTTCCCACTCCCTGCTGGGCGTCGAGGAAAAACAGGGTCCCGACTTCGGGGTTGTCCGGATCGAACTTTCTACCCGCCTCGCGCTGCGGCTTGAAGGACTCGCTGTAGAGTGCATAGACCGAGAAGACGTCGTTGAAGGTGTAGAGCACCCCCCCCTGCGGCGTCCATGCCTCGTTCTCCTGGATCTCATCGGAGGCAAGGCCGAGCGGCGTCTCCACGAACCACTGCTCCTGCCAGTCATAGCGGATGCCCCAGAGAAGCTTTAGGCGCTCATCGAATGCGTAAATGAGGTCAGACAGGTAGAAGGCGTACTGCTCGCGGTCGCGGTAGTCGTAGATGCTGGGGTCGACCAGCGGCAGCGGCTCGTGCTGAAGGATGCGCTCGGGCGAGAAGAACGCCAACTCCGGCGGGTACTGAGCGGGGAATGTCGCAAGGTCGCGCACGAAGAAGATCTCGGCGCGGTCCATGCGGTCCGGATAATCCGCCCGGAATTCGCTGGTCCAGTACTCGGCGCCGAGCAGCAGCGTGTTGCGCATTCCCAGCACGGAGAAGGTCCCGGTCAGCTCCGCCTGGTTGACCCATTCCTTGTTGTTGAAGATGTTGGCCATACGGGCCATCGTGATCACCTCGCGCGAGAATGCCAGGCGGTTCGGGTATTGGGCGCGGTAGAGATTGGACGGTTCCGTGTAATTCGAGGTCAAGCGGATCGTCCAGTCCGGATTGATCTGGTGCTTGAACTCAAGCGACAAAATCTCCGTCTCGACCAGCCGGATGTTGTCCCATGAGTTAATGTTCAGACTGACCGGCCAGTTCAGGTCGACCGCGTCGGTACTGGTCTGCTTGACCGTGAAGCCGCCACCGAGCTCCGCGGGAATGCGGTAGGCGCCCACGTAGGGGGTTCGCCAGGCCAGCTGGTTTTTGAAATCCCCCTCAGGCAGGGCGTTCCAGAACTCCCATGATTCGGTGTTGTAGGTGGGATGCCCGGCGTAGCCGCGGCCGTTGTCCTTGAGGTACTCGTACTGGATGAAAAGATTTGTCCCCTTGCGCGGGATCCACTCCAGTGCCGGGGAGATGAAAAACTTGTCCGAGTCGGTGTAGGTGCGCCAACCGTCATAGGATTCATAAGAGGTATCCAGGCGCACGTTGAGCCGGTCCTTGATCACGGGGGTGCTCATCTCCAGCTCGCCTCGAAAATAGCCGTAGTTGCCGGCCGTTGCCTGCACCCGGTAAAGCGGTTCGGCCAAGGGTCGCTTGGTGATGTAATTGATGATCCCGCCGGGTTGTGTCTCGCCGTACAAAAGCGAAGCCGGGCCCTTGATCACTTCCACCCGCGAGGTGTTGGTCAGGTCCTGCCCGTACAGGATCTCGATCCCGTTGCGCTTCACGCGCTGCACCGCAAACCCGCGCACGTTGAAATTCCCCTGCTCGCGCTGGTTGCCCACCGAGGTCACCCCCGCCGAGAACTTGATCGCGTCCTCAAGGACGTACGAGAAGGTATCCTCGAGCAGCTCCTCGTTGATCACCTGCAGGTTCAACGGGATTTCCTTGATCGGCACACTGAAGCGCGTGCCGCCAATCGAGTTCAGGACTTTGTAGCCCTCATCCCCGCTGGTGTCCACCACGAAGGGGTCCAGCTCGTACACCGGGCCGGCGTCCTGCGCAAATCCGGCCAGCGGGGATGCCAGCACAGCAAACAATAAGGTTGATTTCACGTTGATGATTATCGGGGAAGCAATTGGGGTGGGTGACCGTCCAGAAAGTGGGTTGGACAAACCGATTCTTTTTAAGTTCCTCCACTTTTTGCCCGATTTCAAGCCGCGTCACCCGCGCCGCGTTGCAACGTTGCAGAGCGACTGCTTCGAGCCGTCCGTCGCCTTCGAGTCGTCCGTCGCCTTCGAGTCGTCCGTTCACGGACGAAGGCCGTCGCGCCCCCGGGCCCGGGTCTTCGCGCGTGAACGCGCGACTCGAAGGAGCCGGTGAACGCGCGACTCGAAGGAGTGAAAGAAGGCGCCCCGGTCCTGCGGAAGGCGGGACCGGGGCGGTTCAGAAAACAACCCTTCCCGGGGAGGGAAACCTCCCGGGAAGGGCGGGTGGAATTAATTCGCAATAATCCGGTAGAAGACCCTGGCGCCTGCGGCGGGCTTGCCGCCGGAGTGGAGGAAGGTCAGGACACCGCCCGTACCGGGTTCGGGTCCGTCAAGGAGCGTCCAGCCACCAAGGTTGCCGTAGGAGACCTCGATCGAGTAGGACAGCCCGGGCAGGGACATGAAGGAGATCTCCATGTCGTTGCCGAGGGGAACGATCGACACCGTCTCGGGTGCGGTGGCCTGCTGGACAGCAGTCCCGCGGTAACCGATGTTGTGGCCGGTGTTCTTGATGACGAGATAGTCACCCGGATCCTGGCGGGCAGCCGCGACGATGGTGGTGTAGAAGCCGCCCGGATAAACGGCTTCGAAGGAATCCACCGGTGTATCGAAGGCGTCATACAGGGTGACGTTGATGATGTGGCCGAGGAGGATGGAAGGACTGGAGTAATTCCAGCCATCATTCCACCAGTGGAAGACGGTGACAGTGTTGTCATCGGGAAGTTCCACACGTGTCGCCAGGGTGGATTCAGTGGTGTTGTCCCAACCCGTCCAGGTGACGCCGTAGTAGTCGGTGGCGGCGAGGGTTGGCGTACCATCGGACCACTCGAAGACCACCTGTAGGTTGTCCGAGTTGTTGGCGCCTCCGGTAAAGGAGTCGATGGTCGAGGCGGTGAGGTAGGCCCCGCCGATCTTCTGGGCGCGTGTCCATGGAGCGACCGAGCCGGAATTCTTGGGCAGAAGGTAATCCGCCCAGCCCGGACCGGAGACATTGATCGGATCGCCGGGGAAACCGGGGTCGGATTTGGACTGCCAGCCAAAGCCGCCATCCGCGGCGGCGGTGGTGGTCACCGAAATGCCTGAGGCCAGCTTCGGACCGGCAACCGCAGTGCCGGAATAGGTCAATCCATGGCCCTCGTTGGTGATGACCACGTAATCCCCGGCGGCCTGGCGGCTGACGGCGATGACGGAGGTGTAGTAGGCGGGAGAGCCATCACCGGCATAGGCGGCCACAAACTGGTCCTGCAACACATTGCCCGCGTCATACAGCGAGACCGTCAGCAGGTGTCCCGGCAGGGTGGCGGTGCCGAAGTAATCGTGGCTGTCGCCCCACCAGTGGACAATCTCGAGCAGGCCGTCCTGCAGCAGGTCGACGCGCGTCGTGAGCGTCTCGGTGGCGGCGCCGCTGGCCGCGCCGCGGGAGACACCATAGTAATCGTCGCCGCTGGCCACAGGATCGCCGTCGCTCCAGTCGAAGACGACCTGGGTGGCGTCGGCAGCGTCCGCGCCCCCGGTAAGGGAGGCGACCGTCGTGCTGGTGATGAAACCGGCGCCGGACTTAATGGTCTCCACGCCCGCGCTGGTGGCATTGCTGGCCACGAGATAATCGAGGAAGGGTGCACGGGAGAGATCAATGACCTCGAGTGCGTCCACTCCCCCGCTCACATCCTGATAGCCGAATGGCGTGTCGCCGTCCGCCGTCGTGGCCGTTGTAACGGAGAAGGTGTCGGCGAGACTTGGTCCGGAAACGGCCGTGCCGCTGTACCCCAGGGCATGGCCGGTGTTGCGGATGATCAGGTAGTCGCCGGCAGCATCCCGGGTGATCCTGATCTTACCCGTGTAATAGCCGGGAACGGTGCTCGCGGTGTGGACCGTCTGCGAGACATCCACCAGCTCATCGAGTGCGTTGTAGCGCTCAATGGTGAGGACATGGCCGGGCAGAGAACCGCTGGCACCATAATCCCATGGATCGTTCCACCAATGGGTGACGGTCAGCGGTCCGTCCTGCGCGAGGTCGACGCGCGTCTCGAGGGTGACCGTAGTCGCGGCGGTTCCAGTGGCGGTGGCAGTCCCGTAATAGTTGTCGCCGCTGGCGGTCGGGTCGCCGTCCGACCAGTCGAACGCGACCTGGTCGGTGTCCGCCGTGCTGGTGGCGTCAAGGTCCGCTACGGTCGAGGCGGTGATGAAGGCGCCGGTGGCCTTCTGGGCCTGGATGGCGGGCGCACCGCTGTTGGTCGGCACGAGGTAGTCGAGGTACGGGATCGCCGACAGGTTGAGCACCTTGGCGTCATCGACCCCGCCGCTGACGTCCTGGTAGCCGAACGGCGTGCCGTCGTCGGACGACTGGGTCGTCACGCTGAAGGTGGTCGGGATGATCAGCAGGCTCTCGCCATAGATCTTGAGCTGGGTGCGCGGCTTGGCGAACAGCGTCTGGTCGGCCAGCGCATTGGTCCATTTCGGATCCGTGTAATCGGCAGGCCGGCAGCGGGCGATGAAGAACAGGTGGTCGTCGCCGCCGCTGAGGTCGGCCGACGCCAGCGCGCTGGTCATGTCGAAGTAGTAGTCCTTGTTCAGGGTGTTGTTCGGAATGGAGCCGAGATTGACCGGGGTTCCGCTGTTCTCGTAAGCGTAGACCGCACCGGTATCCGCCGGGGCCGGGCCATTGCCGAGGTAGTCGACACTGATGGCAACCGGTGCCGGGCCATTGGCGCCGTATGTGCCGTCAGGACCGAGAACGAGGGTGACCGGATTGCCGGCCTCGATCTCGCCCGCCACTGCGGAAGCGTCCATGGTGATGATATAGGCGAATTCCTGTGGCGTGGGGTTGTCACCCACCCGGATCGGCGAGGCCGTCGCGAGGTTGCCGATGGCACCGCCAAAGTCCGACGTGCCGGTGTTGACGCGGCCGGAGCGGTTATCCACCTGGGTGGCGCGCTTGGCTGTGTCGACCATCAGGCGCGTGCGCAGCGAGGTGAAGCGGGTCTGGTCGGCCGCGCCGTTGGTCCACAAGGCGGAAGTATAGTCGCGGCAGCGCACGATGAAGAATGCGTAGGAGTTGGAGGCGTCCAGCGTGGAGCTGGCTATGGCGGCGGTGGCGCTGAAGGTGTAGGTCTGCTGCACACCCGTCGGATTGGCCGGGACCGTGCCGAGGTCGACGCGCACGGCGCCGCCGTTTTCGTAGGCGTACAAGACGCCATTGTCAGTCGGGAGCGGACCTGCGCCAATGAACGACACCGTCGGTGGCACCGGGGCCGGGCCGTTGGCGCCGTTGACGCCGTTGGTGGTCAGCGACAGCGTGAGGGCCGCCCCGTCCGCGATCGCACCGAGCTGCTCGCCCAAGTCAAAGCTCATAATGTAAACGAATTCCTGATTGGAGGGGTTGTCACCGACAATCATCTCGTCGCCCTTGGCCAGGTTGCCGACGGTGGTGCCCGGACCTGCAGTCGTGTTGACCCGCCCGCTGAAGTTGGCGTCCTGCTTGACGCCTTTGGCCGGGTCGACGATCAGCCGCGTGCCGGAGGTGACGAACAGCAGCTGGTCGGCCAGAGAATTGCTCCACAGGCCGGAGCTGTAGTCGCGGGCGCGCACGATCATCACGATGTGGTCGTTGGTCCCGTCGAGGGTGAGCGCGGCCAGCGCGTCGGTGAGGTTGAAGCTGAGCACGCGGCGCGCGGCCGGCGGCAGCTGCACCGGAATGGCGCTGACAGTCAGCGGCGCGGCGGGCGCCGTGCCGGTCTCATAGGCGTACAGCTCGCCGGTGTTGGCGGGCAGCGGCCCGGCCCCGAGGATGGAGACCTGCAAGCTTGCGGGCGCTGGTCCGTTGGCGCCAAACAGGCTGTCCGTTTCCAGTTCGAGCGTCACGGTCGCGTCTTCCGCAAGCAACTCAAGGGCACTGGACATGTCGAAGGTGATCATGTACGCGAACTCCTGGTTGGAGGGGTTGTCCCCCACACGCACGGGAGAGCCCGTGCTCAGCGTGCTGACCGCGCTGTTGCCGACTGTGGCGGCGGTCACACGACCGCTGTAGGTGGCGTTCTGGGGAATGACGAGGGTCTGCGCATGCAGCACCGGAGTCGCCAGCAAGCCGACGGCAAGGGCGGACAGGCATGCCAGTCCGCGCAATTTCGGGATCAGGGTGAAGGATGTCTTCATAGGTTTTCGGGTGTTGAGGTGAACACGGATTTGAGTTGGAACAGCCACCTTAGCACTCCACCTGAGTACCAAGAAGCTGTTCCTGATGAGACGTTGCATTCGAATGGCGTTTACCGGCGATGCGCCCACCTGCACAGTGGGGCCATGTCAAGAACACTCCCCTTCCAGCGCAACCACTTCCCGGTCCTGCTGGCGCTACTGGCTCCACTTTGCCTGAGGGCTGCCAACTGGTATGTGTCCCCAACCGGCAACGACGCTTTTACCGGTTCGGAGACGAGTCCATTCAAAACGATCGATCGCGGCATCGAGGCGGCCGCGCCGGGCGACACGGTCGTGGTCCGGGAGGGCGTCTACCGGGAGGTGATCCAGCCGACCACCTCCGCCGGCGCTTCCGGCAACCCCATCACGGTACGGCCCTACTCCGAAAATGGCGTCTACGAGCAGGTTCAGGTCCGCGGCCTCAAGGTGATCACTCCCGGCAGCGGCGGCCTCGGCACATGGCAGCTTCACGACGCGGCCAACCATGTTTACAAGATCCAGCTCAGCGCGGCATGGGACCTGTTTGTCCAGAACGCCAGCCAACGCAGCAACCAGCTGTTCCTTGACGGGGAAATCCTCATCGAGGCGCGCTGGCCCAACCTCGCCGGCTATGCCGGCTTGCGCGAGGCCGATCTCGCGCTCGGCACCGGCAGCTACAGCGGCACCAGCGACCCCTACAACGGCACCTACGCGGCAGCCGGGCTGGACGCCTTCGCCGACAACGCGCTTGCGGGCACGACCATCGTGTTCAACCCGGGCCAGCGCTGGTTTACTTTGGAGGGAAGCGTGAGCGGCAACTCGGCCGCCGCCGGGGAGGTGTATTTCTCCTTCAACAAGCACCCGTTCACGCTCGGCTACCACTTTCCCGACGCCGGCGACCGCTTCCACCTGAAGGGCTCGCTGCTGCTGCTGGACGCGCCGGGCGAGTGGTTTTTCGACGCCACCGGCGCGCACGGCCCCGCCTACACGCTGTACGTCCGCCTGCCCGACGACGGCGATCCGGCCAGCCGCACCCTAGAGATGCGCGCGCAGGACCGGACACTCGATCTCTATTCCACATCATGGATCACCTTTGAGCGAATGGAGTTTTTCGCTGCGTTTGCCTCCTCGGGGACGGGCAACAATGGCATGACCTTCGAGCAGATCACCTTTATCCATTGCGGCAATGGCGGCGGCCGCCACGGCCTGGTCCTGCAGGGAACCGACAACACGGTGCGCGGTTGCGTCAGCCTGATGAATCCCGGCTCCGCGATCCGGATGGTCGCCGGCAGCGGCAATGTTGTCGAGGACACGCTCATCCTGGACGCCGGCTATCTCGGCTATGACGGCAACGCGCTGACGGTCGAGGGGGCCGTCCGCGTGGCCGGCAACACGGTGCTCAACACGGGTGCCCACGGCATCACCGTCAAGGGTGCCGGCGCGCTGGTCGAGGGCAACCGGGTCGGCTGGTTCGGCGCGCTGGTGCAGGACGTCGCCGGCATCAACCTGTTCGGCGGCGGCAACCAGGGCGGGGCCGAGTGGCGCCACAACGTGGTTCACGACGGCCTCGCGCCCTATCTCGACTATCCCGGCCACAACGGCAGCCTCGGCATCCGCCTCGACAACGGCGGCGCCACCACTGCCGGCTACAACCTCGTCATCCACCACAACCTGGTCCGCAACATCACCAACTCCGGCCTCAATGTCTGGGGCGTGCGCGACGCCCAACTCGAATCCGGCGACACCCAGGCCGACGTCGACATCCGCGTCTATAACAACACCTGCGACGCCGACATGAAGCTGGTCGGCAGCAATTCCGACTTCCGCTTCACCGGCGTCACACTTCGCAACAACATTGTCACCGGAACACTGATCGGAACGGTCGCGCAGGCGCTTGCCGAGGCCATCATCCAGGACAACCTGCTCGCCGCCAATACCATCGCCGGCAACATTACCGGCAACGCCGCCTTCACCGCTGTCGCGGCTTTTGACTACACCCTCGCCCCCGGCTCCCTTGGTATTGACGCCGGGGCCATCCTCATCCCCTTCACGGACGGATTCAGCGGAAGCGCGCCCGACATCGGCGCCTTCGAGTCCGGCACGGCAGCATGGTTCGATCCGGATGCCGATTATGTCTCGCCGCAGACCGTCGCCTGGCGCCTCGCCCACTTCGGCGCATGGCGCAACACGGGCGACGCCGCCGACACCGCGGATCCGGACCTTGACGGCATCATCAACCTCGTCGAGCGCGCCCTCGGGCTCGATCCATGGACCTCCTCCACCACCGGACTGCCCACCCTTGCCTTCGACCCGCTCAGCCAGACCTTCTCCCTGCAATTCACCCAGAGCCCCGCCGCCAGCGACCTCGCCTGCACCGTCGAGTCCTGCGACGACCTCGCCACATGGACCGACGCCCCGCCTGCCGGCAACCGCCAATTCCTCCGCCTGCGCGTGGCGCCCACCTTCCAGTAGCGCCCACCTTCCAGTAGCGCCCACCTTCGAGTAACGCGTTCACGCGCGAAGACCGCCACCGATTCCGCCAAACCGCATGACCCTCGGATCACTGTTCCAAGCCCAAGGCCGCAGCACGCCCGGCCCGAAACGGAAGAACGCTGTGGCGGTGGAGATTTTCAAATAGGCACCTGCAATCGCACGGCAACAAACGAATTGAATGAAACCAAAGGAACGCGTCTATTCCACTCTCGCCGGGAAACCGGTGGACCGCCCCGCCGCCATGCCGATCACCATGATGTGGGCGGCCGACCTGATCGGGGTCCCTTACAAAACCTACGCGACCTCCGCCGAGACGCAGGCGCGGGGACAGATCGAGACGGCCCGTGTCGCTGGCTTTGACCATGTCTCGGTCATTTCGGATCCCTGCTGCGAGGCGGCGGACTTGGGTGCGGCGATCTACTACCCCGACGACGCGCCGCCCGCGGTCATCGAGGAGTCCGCGCTCCTCTCCGATACCGCGGCCTTGGCGCGGCTCCGCCCGTGCGATCCGCATCGCGCCGGCAGCCGCATGGCCAACCGCGTCCAGGCCGTCCGCCTCCTCCGCGAGCAGATCGGCGACACCCACCTCATCGAAGGCTGGATCGAGGGCCCCTGCGCGGAAAGCGCCGACCTGCGCGGCATCAACACGCTTATGACGGACTACTTCGACGACGAAGACTTCGTGCACGACCTCGCCGCCTTCGCCGTGGACAATGCCATCCGTTTTGCCAAGGCGCAACTCGAAGCGGGGGCCGACATCATCGGCATTGGCGATGCCGCCGCGTCCCTGGTGGGGCCCGCGATTTACGATGAATTTGTCCTTCCGCACGAGCGGCGCCTCGTGGAGGCCATCCATGCGCTGGGCGGGCGCGTCCGCCTCCACATCTGCGGCAACACCACGCCCCTGCTCGCCGGCATGGGCAGCCTGGGCTGCGCGATTGTCGATTTGGACACCTCAGTGGACATGGGTCAGGCTCGCGACATAATGGGACCATCCCAGGTGCTCCTCGGGAATGTCCACACCGTCAACACCGTGAAAAATGGAACCCCTGCGGATGTGTTGCGCGAGCTGGAAGCGTGCCGCGCCAAGACCCGCCGCGCATGGATCGCTGGTGCCGGCTGCGAGATTCCCCGCGGCTCCCCACTCGCCAATGTGAAGGTCTTTGCGGCCCTGGAACCGGTTTCCGGAATATGAACAACCCTGACACGAACTGGATCGAATCCACCCTGCGCGACATGACCCTCGAACAGAAGGTCGGGCATTTGCTCATGCCTTGGGTGCGCGAGATGGATGCCGACAAATGGGCCGGGGAAGTCGAGCGGCACCAGTTCGGCTCCCTCTTCATCAGCCCGGGCGAACCGGAGGCCACCCGCAAATTTCTCGAGGCCATGCAGGCGAAAGTGTCCATTCCGCTCCTGATCGCGGCGGATATCGAGAGCGGTTACCGCATCGCGTTTCCGCCGCAGATGGGCTGTGCCGCCGGCTCCGGTCCCGCTGAGATGCGCCGCCGCGGACGCCTGCTCGCGCGAACCGCCCGCGCTGTAGGTGTCCACTGGACATTCTCGCCGGTGATCGATTTGGCCCTGAACCACAACAACCCGGAGACCCAGACCCGCGCCTATGGCGAAGACCCCGAAACCGTGGCTCGCATGGCTGCCGCCTACATCGAGGGCGTGCAGGCCGACGGCCGCATGGCAGCCACTGCCAAGCACTTCCCCGGAGCCGGCCTTGACGACCGGGACCAGCACCTGTGCACCACGATGATGCCGCTGGACTTCGCCGAGTGGGAGCAAAACTATGGCCGGGTCTGGAAGGCCGCGATTGCAAGCGGGGTCATGACCGTGATGAGCGGGCACATCGCCTTCCCCGCCTACGAAGGCCGTGCCGATGCGCCGCTAGACGCCCTGCCTGCCACCTTGTCGCTGAAACTTCAGAACGACCTGCTCCGCGAGCACCTCTGTTTCCAAGGCGTGATCGTATCGGACGCCGCACCGATGATCGGCATCAGCTCCCGCGTGCCGTCCCGCGAGAAGGCGCTCGCCAACATCCTCGCCGGCGGCGACATCTTCCTCTTCGCCGAAGCCGAGACCGACGCCCCGGCGATTTTTGAAGCCGTGCATTCAGGCAAGCTCTCGATGGAGCGCCTCGATGCGTCGGTGCGCCGTATTCTGACACTCAAGGCGCAGCTTGGGATCCAGCAAGACGCCTTTGGTCCGCAGCCGAGCGAGGTGGAAATCCACGACGGAACCACCTTCGCCCAAGAGGTCGCCGACCGCTCGATCACGGTGTTCCGCAACGATGGAGCCTTCCCCGTCGTCCCTCAGCCGGGTGCGAACGTGCTTTCGGTCCGAATCTTCTGGAAGGATTCGAAAAAAGACGGATCGTTTTTCGCCACGGTTACGGAGGAGTTGCGGAAGCGGGGATTGGAGGTGGACGAACTGGACAATCCCACTCACACACAACTCATCGAGGCGGCGTCCCGCTACGACAGGATTTTCCTCAACATCCATCACCAGATGCACTCGATCATGGGAACGCCGCGGTTGATCGGCCACATGGTAATGTCCTTCTGGCGTGGATTTTGGGTTGATTATCCAGGCAAGATCGTCTGCACATCCTTCGGCAGCCCCTATGTTTTTTACGAATTGCCCCACCTCCCCAACATGATCGCCGCATGGGGTGTCTCGCCCGCCTCCCAACGTGCCGCGGTCAAGGTCTGGCTCGGCGAGATCGAAGTGACAGGGCGCTGCCCGGTCCGTATTCCCTACATCAACGAGAGCCCAAAGGCATCTGCCCGCCACTAATCTCCACCGCAAAAGACTCCCATGCACATCCCGACCGCCCTCATTCTCCCCGGCTGTTATCCCGACCCGACGATCTGCCGCAAAGGCGACGACTACTACATCGCCAACAGCAGCTTCGGCTACTTCCCCGGGGTGCCGATCCATCACTCCAGGGACCTGAAAAACTGGACCTTCATCGGCTATGCCCTGAATCGCCCGTCGCAACTGCCGCTGGCCAGTGCGCCGGTGGGTATCGGCGGCATCTACGCGCCGACCCTTCGTTACCACGATGGGCGCTTTTGGCTCATCACCACCAATCTCAGCCACACCAAGCATTTCATCGTCCACGCCACCGATCCAGCCGGTCCGTGGAGCGAACCCATCCGGATTGATGATGCCCACCAAGGCGGAATTGATCCGGATTTGTTCTGGGACGAAGACGGGCGGGTTCATCTTTGTTGCACCCGGCGCGGGGCTGCCCCTGCCGACCCGCACAACGGCATCTACCGTTTTGAGGTGGACCCGCTGACCGGGCAGGGGAGCGGGGGCAGGCGTTTCGTCTGGAGCGGCACGGGCGGCATGTGCCCTGAGGGTCCCCATCTCTACAGGCGTGGCGGATTCCACTACCTGCTCATCGCCGAAGGAGGGTCAGGCTATGGCCACATGGTGACCGTGGCCCGGTCGCGTTTCCTCGATGGCCCGTGGGAATCCTGTCCGCACAATCCGATTCTGACCCACCGCAGCCTGGACACCCGCATCCAGTGCCTCGGGCACGCCGACATGATCGAACTCCACGATGGCCAATGGGCGATTGTGTTTCTCGGTGTGCGGGCGACGGGAGCCCGCCATCTCGGACGCGAGAGTTTTATCGCACCGGTGAAATGGAACGACGAGGGTTGGCCGGTGGTGCAGGGTGAGGGCGTGATGCCCTTTGAGATCCCGGCCCACCCGGTCGAGTGGAGCGCGGAATTTTCTCCGGATGCTGATCTTTGGAAAATCGGCAACTCTCTGCGCAATCCCGACGCAGCTTTTTACTCGCTAAGCGAACGCCCCGGTTGGTTGCGCCTGCGCGGCGGCGAAGGCGGGCTCGATGCCGGGAAACCCGCCCCGGAACTCATGGGGGTTCAGCCATGGGACTTGCCTGGTTGGGAAGAAAGTTTTGGCAAGCAGGTTACCTTCTGGGGAATCCGGCAACGGCATTTCACGATGACCGCTCGCGTGACCCTCGATTATCATCCGACCCGGGCAGGCGAGGAAGCCGGCTTGACCGTGTTCATGTCCGAACGCTGCCACTACAAAATCAGCGTCTTTCAAGAAAACGGCCTCCGCCAGGCCGCCTTGGGAAAATCAGTGTTGGACATCGATGTGATCGGCAACCCAGTTCCGATGTCCGACGGACCGCTGATCCTCGAAGTCATCGCCACGCCCAAGATCTACGCCTTCTTCGTCACCGACGCGACGGGCACACGCCACGCGCTTGGCACAGGCGTCACCCACCTGCTCTCGACCGATGTCGCGGGGGGCTTCACCGGCGTTTATCTCGGCCCCTTTGCGGTGGATTCGCAAAACGGCAAGGGGACTCCCGCCGATTTTGCCCAGCTCACTTACAGCGCCACAACCATCTTATGAATCCCAAGGAACGCGTCTATGCCACCCTCTCCGGGAAACCGGTGGACCGTATCGCGCCGGCAGACTCGGAGTAACACCCCACCTCCGAGTAGCGCCCGCCTTCGCGTAGCGCGTTTACGCGCGAAGACCGACACCTTCGAGTCGCGCGTTTACGCGCGAAGACCGTCGCGAACGCCGGGCC
>JBNGDP010000079.1:0-17684 GCA_049975345.1 Oceanipulchritudo sp.
ACCTACGATCAGGCAGATGCCACTTCCGGGGCCGCCCAACGGGCGGGCTGGAGGACAGCCCGGGGATGAGGCGACGAGCCCGCGCAGCGGGCGAGGAGCCGACTCCCCGGGACAGGGAATGTTAACCGGTATCCGCGGCCTGAAAGGTCGCGGGGAGCACCTACACCCAACATGCCTGGATTTGAGGGGCTTCCCTGACAGAATTTATCCGCGGCCCAAACAACCCGCATTGCCCTTCCGCAATATTCGACGAAGGCCCAAAACGAAAAGGACCGGACAGGCGCTTGGCCCATCCGGTCCCGGAAGGTTCAGGTGATGAGGGGACGGTTATTTGGCGACGTAAACCCAGCCGCTGTCATCCTGGATGTAGGCGTAAGAGGCTAGGTCCTGAATCCAGATCCAGGGATCGTTGGTCACGTTGATCAAGCCGAGCCAGCTGCCGGTATCTGCCCAGCCTTCGTTGTTTACCGGGTATCCGTTCCAAGCTTCCCCGGCATCTGTCACGGTACCTGTGATCAATAACGCGGGCGTCGTTGTCAGCTCATCCTCGGAGGCCCAGCCGATCGTCAGCGGGTGGGTTTTGGTGTTATCGAAGCCGTTTGGAAAATAAGCGGCAATGCGGAATGTGGTTGCTTCGGTTATCGGATCCAGTCCGCTGAAGGAGGCGGTCTTGGGTCCCGAGTCTTCGGGCAGGTTGCCGGCGACCATGTCGAGGGTGGCAACCACGGTGGCATAGCCGTCTGCGGATGTGACCACTGCGATTGTGCGCTCCCCGGTGGAGCCTCCCCGGTTCCTGAGGACAATCGTCATGTCGTCGAGGGATACGGACTTTCCGGCTTCCGGGGTCAGGGTGAATTCAAAGTAATCCCCAATTTCCAGTGCCTCGACGAGGGTATTGGCGTTGAAATTCTCGCCCTGGAAGCGGCTGGGATCGTTGGTGGCGCGGGGGGTGATTCCGGGGCCGAGGGCGAGCGTGGACGGCTGCACGCCGGTCGCGCTGGAGAAGCTCTCCAGGGTGGTCGGGCCTTCGATCCCGCCTTCAATTGGCCAGGTGTCCCAGAAGAGGATGTTTTCCGCATTCAATCCGATGGTCACCGTGAATAATGCGAGCGTTGGCAGGAGTTTTTTCATGTGAATTTACTTTGTGTGGTTTTAATTTTGGGTTCACCTCCATTTATGCGCGGGTCCCCGCCCGAAGGGAAGGTGAACAGCGGTTCAATCGTACAGCGTCAGCGCTTTACGATTTAAGCGGAACCACATTTGCTTGAACCGGGAACCATGGATGAAAATGAATGTCCCAATCCTGTTGACCGCACCCCTCGATGTATATGAATGCCCCTTCCTTGTTATCCAAGCACTTTTCCACGACCATCAAACGGCTGGTTGCGGTGGCTCTTCCACTGCTGGTGGTGCCCGTTTTTGTCCACGGCGCGGCGTTTTACCCGCAGAACAAGGACGAATTCAGGGCGGCGCGCGACGCGGCGCAACCCGGCGACCGGATCGTGCTACCGGCGGGCGAGCTGGACTGGGGGCAGATCTACATCGGTGCCAGCGGGCAGGACGGGGCGCCGATCACGATCGAGGCACCGAGTATTTTCGCCACGACCCTGACCGGATCCAGTTACTTTCAGGTGGCGGGGAGTCACATCGTGCTGCGCGGGTTTAAATTCAAGAACACGACCACCCAGTACCCGGTCTGGCTTACGACGGGATCGCACAACCGGGTGACGCAATGTTACTTCGAGGAAGCGGAGGCGTCCTCCCTGTTGCGGGCGGACGGAACGGCTAGCCCGGACACGGCGGCCGGTTCCCATCACCGGATCGACCACAACTATTTCACCACGACGACTCAGGCGGCGCTGACCATCGTCGGCCATGAATCGGAGGCATACGTGGGCCAGCATGTCATCGAATACAATGTTTTCCGGGACGCGCCCCGCCGCCGCCTCGGTGCGGAGGCGATTATCCTGTATTCACTGGGCAAGCACCTCGGCTACAAGACCAACGCCATCGTGCGCTTTAATGTGTTCGACAAGTGGGATTCGGACATTGAATCGGAGATCGTCTCGATTAAAGGCGGGGGAAACACCTTTTACCGCAACGTCTTCGCCTGGTGCACCGGTTACTTCAGCCTGCGGCGGGAGAACGAGAATCTGGTGGACAGCAACCTGTTCCACAACAACTCGGAAGGGATCTGGGTATACGGAAACGACCACGTGATCGTGAACAACATCCTGGAGAACATCGGCCGGCGGGGACTGAATCTGCGCAATGGCTGGGAATCCGGCGGCATCGAGGGCCGGGCGGCGATGAACTGTGTGATCGCGAACAATACCTTCCTCAATGTGGGCAAGGAAACGTTTTCTTTTGAAACATCCTCCGGCACCTTCACGGGATCTCCGGCAGGGAATTGGATCGCCAACAACATCCTGCATGCATCCGGGGCAACGGGCATCCTCATCAATGACGAGATCGGCTTTTTCAGCGTGGGCAACGGCAACACGGTTGACACCAACCTTGTGTATACCAGCAACGGCAGCTACGGACCCACCGGAACAAACCCGATCCAGGCGCAGGCTCAACTGAGTGGCAGCGGCTACCAGCTTTACCTGGCCAGCGGAAGTCCGGCGATTGACGCGGGTTTGCCTGAGGACAGGGTCTCTCTCGATTTCTTTGGAAATGACCGGATCAGCCCCCTGGATGTTGGGCATCATGAATATTCCGCAGCCCCCCAGCCGCAGATCGCTTCGGCGATGCCGCCCATTCCTCCCGACCGCAGCACCTTCGCCAGCCTTCCCCTTGAGGCCGCGTTCACCGTATTTCCGCTTGAAGTGAAGGCGGGCGAGCCGATGAATCTGGATGCCTCCATTTCAAAAGGAGGCATCGTCAGTTACACCTGGGACCTCGGCGACGGGCACATTTACGAAGGTCCGGAATCCTTTTATCCCTATGACTGGTCAACAGCCGGGCAAAAGGATATCACCCTCACCGTCGAGGATGGCACGGGTGCGACACACTCCACGAGCTTGGCCATCACGGTTTTGCCCGCTGATCCGGACCCACAGGGTTGGCTGGACACGGGACCCTGGCTGGGCTGGGTGAACACGACCCACGAGCCATGGTGGTGGATCAACAGCATGAGCCGCTATGCTTATGTGGCCGGAGAATCCGGATGGATTTATTTCAACAAGTAAACAACCCGAAAACTCAAATAGTCATGAAAAATACCCTACGTTACCTGATTCCGGCGCTGGCCGGGTGGACGATTCTCCCGGTTGCGGGAATCGCCCTTGAAGTGAATGTCGAGCGCATGGATGTGGAGACCGGCCTGCCCTGGGGATACGTCGACGGCACCGGCCTGCGGGCCTGCACCGAGACCTACAGCTCGGAGGCCTTTGACATGGACCTGTCCGCGGCTCCCTTTGTCGATTACATGGTCGCCTTCAACAGCGGGTCCCCGGGCATTCTGGCGGAAAAGGAAACGGGCGCCTATCTGGATGCCACCCATACGACGGTCGGGAATTTGTCCGGCGGTGCCAACGGGAACTTCGCGGTTGAAGGGGAATGCGGTACCGGAAACGCCCTGATCCCGGTGGGAACCGAGCGCTTCGCCGCCATGTTCAAGTGGAGCGACGGCACCCCGCTGCCCAGCGCAACCGGCTGGTTTGGGGTCAGCTGGGGGGGCTGGAGCGCGACCGAGATCGAAGAGATGGAAGTCCGTGTCGATCTCGCCTCGGAGGGACAAATCAACGTGGTTCACTGGTTCAATGACGGCTGGCTCTATTCCACCGACCTCGATGGCACGGAGGGCACCGTCCATACCATCCTGGAAGGACATGAATTTACGGTGACGCACCACGCCGCCGATGGATCCGTTATGGCGGAAGTCCCGTTTGTCCTGCCGAGCGGCGGGGCCGGGGATGCCATCGGCAAGACGGGCGATTACCTGATCCGCGTCCGGGACCACCGCCAGTTCTACACCGCCACCATGTCCGCGACCCGCACCGCCCCGGGCGATTACCTGATGCTCAAGCACCGGGCCGCCAACATCGGCTACCGGGCAACTGCCATCACACTGGGGAATGACACCCCGTGGGAATCGGGAACCAGTCCGGATCCCTGGTTTGGATACGCCGTGGATGAACTGGGCTGGGCTGACGCGTCACCCTGGCTGGATTGGGTAAACGTTTCCCTCAAGCCGTGGGTCTATGTTCAGGCCCTGGGAAAATATTCCCATATCCAGGACGACAGCGGGTGGGTCTACATCCCGAAGTACTGAAACCGGGGCATCCGGTAAGCCTTGCTGCCAGGGGTACCCGGCTCCAGTATTGACTGGGCCGGGCCCTGACGCAAGGATCCCTGAGGCTTCAACAAAAGCCGCCACTCCGTTCATGAATCCCCGGATCAAAGGTGTCACGATGAAGCAGATCGCCGAGAGGGCGGGTGTTTCAACGACTGCCGTGAGCATGGCGTTGAAGAATCACCCGCGGCTTCTTCCCGCAACCTGCAAGCGGATTCAGGAGCTGGCGAGAGACATGGGCTATGTGCCAAATCCAATGGTGTCCGCCCTCATGAGCCAGGTCGCATTGGGACGAGTGGTCAATCAGGGGGTCGTCGTTGGCGTCCTGATCGACCGGCAGTACAACCCGGACGAAAACACGGACCCCGACTCCTATTTCAATACCATCTACCATGGCGCCCTCAAGCGGCTGGAGGAGCTGGGCTGCTCCCATGAGAAATTTGTCTTCTCTGACAGTCAGCGATATCAGCGCCGGCTGGATCAGATTCTCAAAGCAAGGGGCATTACCGGTATCCTGTTGCCCTCGGTGTATGAGGTCGGCAGCCTTCCGGATATTGACTTTGCCCGCACCGCGGTGGTGACCAGCGGGTATTCCATTCCGGCCACTCCGATCCACCGGGTTGTGCCCGACCAGTTTGGCGCCATGAAGCTGGCCTTGCGGGAATTGCGGCGGCGAGGCTATCAGCGCCCGGCCTTCATGACCCTGAAAAAGCTCGATGAGCGCATCAACGGGTTGGAGTACGCCGCCTTTCTATCCGAATGTATCCGGTATTTCCCCGGGATTGATGCTGGTTCGGCTGTCGGCCTGGACGAGTCATGGGACAAGCATTCCCTCGCGCGACTTCTGCAGCGATGCAATCCGGATGTCGTTATTTCCAACTACTCCGCAGTGGAGAACTGGCTCGGGGAATTGGGGCTGAATGTTCCGGAGGATATCGGATTCCTTCGACTTGGCCGGTATGGGAACCCGGCACAGAGCCATACGGATCTGAATGGCGATGTAATCGGATCCTGGATGGTCGATCTGCTCACTGCCAGCCTTAACCGCAATGAGATCGGCCTGCCTCCATGGCCCAAGCGCCTGGTTGTCCCTCCAAAGTTCGTTGATGGCTTCACCCTGAAGCCCGTTGCCCCGTGACCGGATTCCGGGATCAGGCCAGCAGGGCGAATTCCTGTGGACTGACTTCATGCTGGAGGGGTTGGCCCAGGGACCAGCGCTTGAATTCCTCGATCATATATTCCGACATCCGGTGCGTTTCCTGATTGATGGATCCGGATATGTGTGAGCTCAGATGAATATTCGGAAGTTGCCGCAGCGGTGAGTCATGCAGGGGCGGCTCGGGATCGGTCACATCAAGGATGGCAGTCAGGTCGGGCCGCTCCCGCATGACCCGCACAAGGTCCGCTTCGTGCACCTGCGCCCCGCGGCCGGTGTTGATGAAGGTTGCGCCCTCCGGCATCAGCCGGAACAGGTCCGCCGTGAAAATTTTCCTCAGGTGAGGCTTGTCTGCCAGATGATTGGTCACCACCTGACAGGTGCGAAAGATTTCCGCCAGCTCGTCCATGTCGAGCGTCGGATAGCTGTCAAAGGTTACCGGAAGCAGGTCAAAGGGCTCGAGCAATTTCAGCACCTTTTTCCCGATCGCCCCCTGTCCGATCAGGCCGATACGCTGCTGGTATATACCCGGGCCGAGAGGTGCGTCGCCCCTCCAGTTGCTGGCAGCGGGATGCCGTAGCGCCGCCGAGTTGCGGAAAAAGCCCTTGCAGCCCAGAAGAATGTGGGCGAGGGCAAACTCCGCCACCGGGTAGGCGTTGGCCTGCCAGGCACTGCAGACCGTGATACCCCTTTTGAACAGGTTCTCCGCGAATGACCGGACGGATCCCGCCGCATAAAACACCGCGGACAGCCGCGGCATCTGGTCCAGATCGGATTCCGTGAATTTGGTTATCCCCCATGTGCCGAATATCACCTCAATTTCACTCAAGTCCGCGTTGCCTGAGCGGATTTCGCGGGTCGTCAGAACCGCTGGCCGCAAGTCCGTGAGATCACGAATTTGCGCCTCGATGGATCCCGCGTAAACGGAATCATATCGGAATGGCAAATCCGTGCAGATGGCGGCTTGTAGGCGGTGCCTCATACAGTGTTCTACTATCGGTGGAAGGGGGATCGCTTTGGAGCACGGAATCGGTTTAACCGTCAAACAACGGTTGCTTTACGGTTCAACCGGCCTTCCTCTTGAGCTTGCCGGGAATGCGCGGGAAATACCATCATGGACAGCAAACCCTACCCCATGAAGTTCATTGCGAAGCAATTCCTCCCGGGCGGATTCCGCCTGTTATCCATTGGCGTCCCGATTATGACCGCCCCTTTGCTTGCCGCGCAGCAAGCGGAGACGGTGGAGGACGTCTTTGAGCTGCAGGCTTTTGAAGTGACGACCGAATCGGAGACCGGATATGTCGCCTCGAATGTTTTGAGCGCCTACCGGGTCAACGCGACGATCAAGGAGATTCCGTTCAACATCCAGGTGGTGACGGCCGAGTTTCTGGCCGACCAGGCAGCGGTGAACCTTGACGACGCTGTGCAATATGCCGCCGGGGTGAGCATTGGTGGCACCTCCCTGCAGGAGCTGGATGTGTACAACATTCGGGGACTGTCCGCCTCCAGACCGAAGCGCAACGGGTATCGCCGTTACTATTTGTCGGACATGACGAACGTGCAGCGCGTCGAGGTGGTGAAGGGTCCCGCCTCGGCCCTGTTCGGGGAGGCCCAGCCCGGGGGGATCATCAATTACATCACCAAACGCCCGAAGGCGGAGCCGGAGACGGAGATCTCCCTGCGCTATGGGTCATGGGATGAAAGGCGGATTGGCATCGGCAAGACCGGCCCGCTGCTTGATGGGCGCAAGGACCTGCTTTACCGCATCGACACCTCCTACCAGCGCAGCAACGGCTACCGCGACTATGCGGAGGAGGAGCGTGCGGTGGTGGCCCCGGTGCTGCAATGGGAAATCACACCGCGGACCAAAGTCATCCTTGATGTGGAATGGATCTACAAACGCTTCAATCCGCCCTCCGCGAACCTGCTCTGGAACGAGTCGGCGACCCGCGCCTACTGGGAGCGCTGGGTCGGGGAGGCACCGCAGGACTGGGCGGATCTGCCGGAGGCGACCGCCGCCTTTCTCGAGGTCCTCGCAAACGATCCGGGCAAAGCGGTCCAGTTCAAGTTCATCACCCAGCCCAGTGACAATCCAACCCAGGACGGCTCGAATCGGTGGACAGACATTTATCCGGAATCGTTGGCCCCGTACACCTATGCAACCAACGGGCCGGACGCCTTCGTGCGCTATGATGCGATGACCTACACCGGCGAGATCCAGCATAAAGTGAGCGACTGGCTTTCCGTCCGCGCGGTGATCAGTCATGGAGAAACCGATACGGAAATCTGGCGCGCCAACACCAAGCGCGTCCGGGTGTGGGGGGACGGACTTCAGCAGGGCAAGCGTCAGGACTCGCGGCTGAACACCGTTTTCAATGTGCAGGCGGACGCCCTGATCAATTTTGAGATCGGCCCGACCAAACACCGGTTGGTTGTCGGCGCCGAATACTTTGGTGATGATTTTGAGAATCTGACGATTCGCAGCAACAATGCTGCTGGTGCCAACGAGTCGCAGTTGCTTGTGCTGTTTGAGCCCAGTCTGGAACTGTTTGCCTTGTACGACCGGAACTTTCCGGGGGAGACCAATCCCGAAGAACTGATGTCCCGGGTGACCCGCATCAGCCGGGATGATTTTTACGACGAGAACGGAGCGCCCCGATTGATTGAGTCGGACACAGCGCTGGAGCGTGAGTTGGAGAGCGTGTACATTTCCGACCAGGTCAGCCTTTTTGATGACACCGTCAAGATACTGGCCGGACTGCGCCACGACCGGGTCAATCAGACGTTCCTGCGGAGCTTGACTCTCACTGAGGACCTTCCCTTTGAAACTCCCGAAGTGGATTCCACCACTCCGCAAATCGGAATCAACTGGTATGCGACCGGGTCAATCGTCCTTTATGGCAATTACAGCGAATCCTTCACGCCGGTGGAGGGAGTCCTGAGAAATATCGACGGCACGGAATCTGAAAAGCCTCCGGAACGCGGTGAGGGAACTGAATTCGGAATCAAGGGAAGTTTTCTGGACGGCAGGATTTCCGCCACCGTAGCGTGGTTTGACATTTCAAAAACGGATGTCGTCCGGCCGGGAATCACCAACGATGGTGAGCGCTACGACATTCTGGTGGAAGGCCAGTCGAGCACCGGGTACGAGGCGGACATTGTTGCCTATCCAACCCCCAACTGGCAGCTTATTCTGGGCTATGCACACATTGAGGCGGAAGAGTCCATTGAGGAGGGCGGGCTTGATTTTGACAAGCGCATCGTCGGCGTTCCGGAGGACCAGGTCACGCTCTGGACAAAATACTCCTTCAAGGATTCCTTTCTCGAGGGACTTGAAATTGGCGGTGGGATGACCTACATGGGTGAAAGGCGCGGCGGCCAGACAAACCAGGACTTCCTCATTCTGGATTCCTACACGAAGGTCGATGCCTTTCTGGCGTACAAATTCAACAGGAACAATGTTGATTACAAGTTGTCCCTGAAGATCGATAACGTGTTCGACGAGCTCTATTTCCGGCCCGGGCCCTACGTCGGCGATCCCACCAATGCGACGCTGACGCTGACAATGAAGTTCTAGGGTGATCCTGACCGAGCGCTTGCCATGAGTCCCTCCATCTGCCGCATTTTTTGGGTCTCCCTGTTTCTTCCATGTCTGAGCCTCGTGTGTGAGCCTTCCAGTCCAAGTCCCGCCCCGGTGCCCGTGGGGAATTGGACGGGAGTTCTTCAACTTGAAGGGGTTGCCGGGAGCTGGAGCCTGCCGAACGTGACGGCCGGTGAAGGCTATTCGGAAGGTGACGTTCTGGAGCTTCCCTTTGCGCCCGGGCGCTTCTTTGTCGATCGCTCCGGGTCGGGAGGCATTAATCTCGCATGGACCCTTGAGGATGGAACGGAAGCCCTGGCGCAGATCAGGTTTGGTTACCTGAACGGTGGGCAGGCTTACCATCTGGCGATTGACTGGAATCTCCATCAGGGTCTCCTCCGCGTCTTCGTCAACGGGGTGGAGCAGGGGGATCCCCTGCACGGAAAGCAGTACGGTTCGCTCATGCCGGAAACGTGGCGGGAACCTTCAATCACGGGAGGAAACCTGCTTTTCAAGGATGAGGTTGTGGCCCGGGTGAATATGAACCGAATCAGGCTCTCTCCAGAGCCCGTCGACCCTGGCGAATTGAGGGAAAGGGTGGCCACGCTCGATCTGGCTCCCATCAAAGGCGAGTTCAGGCGTACTTACACCAAGCCTCTTGATCTTCAGCAACTGATGGTGGATTGCTGGTACCAAACACCCTTTGACGGAACGGAATCATGGGTGCTGGAGAGTGAACTCGTGGACGAGTCGGGAAAGCGCGTGCGCGAACCGGGCATCGACCAATGGGTTCTGGAAGGGGACAACATCGTTACCAACCGCACGGCAAACGGCCTTGAATTGCGCACAACGCTGCCGGATGACAACCGCGACGGGGCGATGGTATTCTGGCACAACCGGGAGCTACCCGGGGATTTTCTCATCGAATACACCTTTACGCCCCGGCGCAGTGATTCCGGACTGAACATCCTGTTCTTCAACTCCGCGGCGACGGATGGTGGCTCCATCTTCGGCCTTGACCAACCCGCCCGTCGCGGCCGGTTCCGCGAGTATATTGTGGGCTCGATCAACAATTACCATGTTTCCCCATGGGCGACCGATGAAAACCGCCTGCGGAATTCATCAAACCTGCGCAAGAACAGCGGGTTCAGGCTGCTTGCCATCGGGGACGACCGCATCGGGCAACATGCCGGGGGAAAATCGCACATCATCCGGGTCCTGAAACTCGGCGGACTGATCCAGGTTGAGGCGGACGGGGTCCTCGTCATGGAGTACGAGGATCCGGGCACGGTTCATGGACCGGTTCTGACGGGCGGTGTCGCCGGGATCCGTTTCATGGCGCATACGGAATCCGTCACCATGCATCACTACAAGGTTTTTGAAGTCCGGAAATGACCGGGAACTTCCAGGATGTTTCGAAGGACTTCAGCGCTTCCATCCCAATCCGGTGCCTGACGCCGCCCGGAAAGTCGGAGAGTATCCGTTTTTATGATACATCGTCAATCGATGCCGGCGGACGCCATCTTGCGGTGACACGCTATTCCGACGACAGCCATCTGCCGCGTCCGGGCGAGCCCGCGCTTGTCATTGTTCGCGATCTTGAGAGCGGAGCGGAGGCGTACAGGGAATCGACAGCGGCGTGGGACTCGCAATTGGGTGCCCAGGCACAGTGGCATCCTTTCCGCGAGGAGGTTTATTTCAACGTCATGGATGGGAGCGCATTCCCGCACGCGGTATCCATCAACCTGGATACGGGAAAGCGGCGGCACTATCCATGGACGGTTTACATGCTGTCCCCCTGCGGGCGCTATGCCGTTTCCCCGGACCTGCGCAAGATCGGCTCGACCCAGGCGGGCTACGGGGTCGTTGTCGAGGACCCCCATTTCCCCGGAGGCTCCGGGAAGGCGGGGGACGACGGTGTGACCATCATCGATCTGGAAAAGGGGACGTGCCGGCTGGCGGTCTCCATCGGGGACCTGGTCGACCGGGCCGGAATTGAACCACCCGGTAGCGGCAGTTTCCATGTCTTTCATGTGAAGTGGAGTCCCGTGTGTGACCGAATCATGGTTGTGCTCAGGTGGGTTTCCGATGAAGGGAATTCCCCGCGTCGCTGGGTGCTTGCCTGTGATATGGACGGTTCAACGGTTCATTGCCTTGTCTCCGATTCATTGTGGCAACAGGGGGGGCACCATCCAAACTGGTATCCGGATGGCCGGCACATCATTATGAATTTGCGGCCGGATCCGGCCGGGCCCCTTCGCTTCTGCAAGATCGCCGATGCGGACCGGCCACAGGTTGCTCCGCTTACCCGCCTGACCGGTTCCGGTCATCCGACGATCCATTCCTCCGGAAAGTGGCTCCTGACCGACGCGTACCTGCACGAAAAGATGGCCCCGGAAGGATGCTCGCCGCTGCGCCTTGTCGACCTGCGTTCAGGAAAGGAGAGGACCCTTGCCGAGGTTCCCAGCAAGCCTGCCTTTCCCGGACCGAAGCAGGAGTGGCGGGTCGATTTGCATCCGTCCTGGTGCAGCGACTGGCGTCACATCACTTTCAATGGTTGGCATGAAGGCCGGCGGGCGGTCTTTCTGGCGGATCTGGGATCTGTTCTGGACGCGTCAATAGATTTCGCTGACGACGGTTAGTTCCGGGATTTGCTTCACGCGTACGCGTCGGCGGAGAATTCGCGCTCCTCGTCGGTGTCCTGGTGCCCGCCGGTGAAGCCGGCGGCCTGTTCCAGGAAGAATTCCAATTTGACCACCAGCACATCGCCTGCGCGCTCGTTGACGGGAAGGTTGCGCAGGCGCAGGACGGGTTCGGCGTCGACCATGGGTCCGTAACCGGGGAGGCGGTTGACAATGCAGTCGACCGGCTGACCGGTGTTGAGGAGGGTGGCCTTGCGGGGCAATACGTTGATTGGGCGCAGGCGCACGGCGTTGGTCACCGGCGGCTTGTGCAGGATGACGTAAACGATGTTGTCCTTGCGCGTCAGGAGCACATACCGGTTGTCGGTCAGGTCGGAGCAGGGCTCCGTGTGGTAAAACGCTTCCTGCACCTTTCCTTTCCACTCACCGATGCGGGTGAGGAGGGCCTTTGAAAGGTCTGAAAAGGTCCCGTCGGCCATGGGACCGACATTGAGGAGGTGGTTCCCGCCGCGCGACAGGACCTTGGCGATGCTGTGCTTGAGATGGAAGTCGGAGTAATAATCCTCGTCCGCCTTCCAGTTCCATGCGTAGAGTCCGATTGACTGGCAGGCCTCGGTGGGGGTTGTGAAGCCCCTGCTGGTGTTGATGGAATTGTCCCAGTCGCGTTCCGGAGTGGCGAAGTCCCCCTTGCCGAACCCGCGGTTGTTGATGACCGCGGCTGGCTGGAGCTCCCGCACCATGTCATGGAAGGACTCATCCACATGTTCCATGACATTGGCATCCCACCACCAGCCGTGGATCGGGCCGTAGTTGGTGAGCAGCTCGCGGGCCTGCTTGCGGACGTAGTCGAGATAGGCGGTCTTGTCCGCTTTCTCGTCCGGACGCGGCGCGTCGAGTTCGTAGGGATGGCCCGCATGCGGATAGGCCGGATGGTGCATGTCCGGAATCGAATAGTACAGGCACAGGGGAAAGCCCCGCCGCTGGCAGGCTTCAGCAAGCTCTTTCAGCACATCCTTTCCACAGGGCGTGTTGGTGATCTTGAAATCCGTGTACCGGCTGTCCCAGTTGCAGAATCCGTCGCAGTGCTTGGTGGTGAAGACGACATACTCCATCCCGGCGGATTCGGCGTGGTCGAGCCAATCATCCGCGTTGAAATTGACCGGATTGAATTGGTCGAGATACTTTACGTATTCAGATTTGGCTACCGGCCAGCGCCAGATTTCCTGTTCGTGCCAGCCCTTGATGGCGTAGAGCCCCCAATGAATGAAGAGGCCGAAGCGCTTCTCGAAGAACCAGTCGCGTGGATCGTTGAATTTCTGCATGATATGGAAAATGTCAGTGAAACTGCAGGCTACGCTCAAGCTGGAAATCGTTTGAAGCGTTAACCCTGGGGACCCTGTCGCATATTATTTCCAGCGGTCCGATCCGCAAGGCCTTTGCACCCGTCTTGAGCTGAACCTGCGCCCTGACGACACTGCGCCATGTGTGGATGGGCGGAAATCCCGGAAACTCGGGAATATCAAGATAGAGAATGTTGTTGGACGGGGTTGGCGGCGGACAGGTCATTGCCTCTTTAATAACCGATGACCTGCAAGCCGGGGATCGGTGAAAAGTGGTCTGGGTTGCGGGTCAGTAGGCGCGCGCCGTGGGCGAGGGCGGTTGCCGCGATCCAGAGGTCGTTGGCGGAGTGTCCGGCCAGGCGCTTGCCTTTCCTCAATTGCGCGGAAATGCGCCCGTAATGTTCGGCGGTTTCCAGATCGGTCGCCACAACCTGTCGTGTCCGCAACACGCGCAAGGCCTGCTGGATCCGTGTTTCCGAAATCATGGCCGCACCATTCAGGAATTCGCCAGCCGCGGCCGCCGGCACAATCAGCGATTCTCCGCCGTGCTCCAGGAATTTGCGGTTCACCGGCGCCGCCAAGTCACCACCTGCCCGGAATTCATCAATCAGCACCGTGGTGTCGATGCAGATCATTTCAATTCCTCCACTTCCCAGCCCGCGCCTTCCCGGTTCCGCTCAATAACCCGTTCCATCACCTCCGCTTCCCCCGCCACCGGCGCCTTACCCCATATCGCCGCTTCGCGGACCGCATCGGCGCAACTGCCCCGTTCCATGTCCTGCGCCACCAGCCGCTCGATCGTCTTCGTGAACGACTCTCCCTCGCGCTTGCGCCCCGCCAGTCGGGCATAGGCCTGGCGACTGACTGCAATGGTTTTTGCATTCATATGTAGGAAAATCCGTGCATTTTGCGGGATCCTGTCAATCGGCCTATGCGGTTTCTGATCCGGGGATGTTTTGCAGCTTTATGGCAACGGAATGAATCGGGGACGGGATATTGGCAACAGAAGACCTTCATGAACACGTTAACCTGGCTTGTCTTTCCGGAAACCGCGGTTTTAGCTCGATGCTTATGAATCTGTTGATCTTCCACCTGCACGACATGGGACGGTACTGCAGCCCGTACGGGTATCCCATGCCGACGCCGAACATGCAGGCCTTTGCCGACCGGGCGACGACCTTCCGCAACGCCCATGCGGCGGCGCCGACCTGTTCCCCGAGCCGGGCGGCATTGCTGACCGGCCAAACCGCGCACCAGGCGGGCATGCTGGGGCTTCGCCACAGGGGATTCGACCTTGCCGACTATTCGCAGCACCTGGGCAACCACCTCAAGCGGAACGGGTACGAAACGGTATATGCCGGTGTGCAACACGAGTTCGATCCGGAGAGCGAACAGGAACTTCCCTACCAACGGAAACTGGAGTCGACGAGTACGGAGGGGAGCTGGGACCAGCAGGCCTCCCGGGCGGCGGCGGAGTATCTCGACCAGGTGGGCGACCAGCCCTTCTTCCTCTGGGCGGGAACCATTTATCCGCACCGCCCGTTCCTTGAATCGGACAAGGGCAAGCGCAATCCCGACCACATCCAGCCGCCGGCTCCGCTTCCCGACACCCCGCAGACCCGGCAGGACATGGCCGATTACATGGAATCAGTCGAACATGCGGACGCCTGCTTTGGTCGGGTGATGGAGGCATTGGATCGCAACGGCCTGCGGGACAAGACCATCGTCATCCTCACCACCGACCACGGTATCGCCTTCCCGGAAATGAAATGCAACCTTACCCAGCACGGCACCGGCGTGGCCCTGATCATCGACTTCCCGGGAAATCCTTTACGCGGACGGGCCTGCGACGCACTTGTTTCGCACATGGATGTTTTCCCGACCCTCTGTGAACTGCTTGAATTGGAGAAGCCGGGTTACCTGACCGGGAAAAGCCTGCTGCCATTGCTCAAAGGGGAGAAGGAGGAGGTCCGGGAGGACACTTTTGCCGAAGTGAGTTACCACGCGGGACGGGATGTCATGCGCAGTGTACGGACCCGTCGCTACAATTTTGTCCGCATCCTGGATCAGGATCCGCATGTCGCGATGGTGAACATCGACCCCGGGCTCAGCAAGTCGCTGCTCATGGAACACGGCCTGGGCATCGAGACCCTGCGCGAGCGCGTGCAGTTGTATGATCTTCTTTTTGATCCGCTGGAGCGGCACAACCTGTCCACCGATCCGGCTTACCGGGATATCCGTATTTCCATGGAACAACGCCTCAAGCGCTGGATGGTCCTGACCGACGACCCGGCCATCCGCGGCCATGTGGAGGCTCCGGAGGAGGCCGTGGTGGATCCGCGGGATGCGGTTGATCCGGGATGATGGAAACAACGAATTTCACGAATAGCACGAATGTTTTCCAGCTTGGAATCCAAAAGGAAATGAAATCGATCCAGTACAAGGCGACACCGGGAGGAGCAGCCCTTTCTCTTCATGTTTTTCAACCGGAACCGTCCCGATCAGCGGGTTATGGAAAAGCCGTCCTGTTTTTTCACGGCGGCGGATGGAACGGCGGGACGCCGGAGCAGTTTTTTCCGCAATGCCGGGAACTGGCGCAGCGCGGCTGGGTCGCGATGTCGGCCGAATACCGGGTCAGGCAGCGTCATGGTACGCCGCCGACCGCTTCGGTCGCGGATGCCCGCAGTTGCGTGCGCTGGGTGCTGGCCCACGCGGAGGAACTGGGGATTGATCCGGATCGACTGGTGTTGTCGGGCGGTTCCGCCGGCGGGCACCTGGCCCTGGCCAGCCTGATCACGGATGCCTTCGACGACCCGCGGGAGGATTCCTCCATCGAGCCGCGGGCCGCCGGGCTGGTGCTCTTCAACCCGGTTGCCGACGCCGGGCCGGAGGGATACGGGTACGAACAGGTGAGGGATGTGCTGGAGGATTTTTCCCCGCTGCATGCCATGAAAAAACCACTACCCCCGATCCTTATCCTGACCGGCGCGGCCGATACCACAACCCCCGTCGCCGGCATGCGCGCCTTCCGGGACAAGGCGGTTCAGTTTGGGGGAGCGTGCGAATTGATCGAGTACGAGGGACAGGGGCACGGGTTCTTCAACTACAACGATGGAAACAATCCCTGTTACCGCCAGACGCTGGATGAGATGATACGTTTCCTGGAGCGGATCTTCTAAGTGTCGCCGGCATCCCTGCCCGCGGTGGCTTTGTGGATTACGGGCAAGGATGCCCGTACCCCCCTGGATGCCCGTTACACCTTGGGTTCCTCGATGGAGGCGACGGGGTAGGCGCAGTAATCGGCGGCGAACCAGGCGGAGGGGCGGAGGTTGCCGGAATCCTTGATGCCGCCGAAGGGGGCGGCGCTGCTGGCACCGGTCAGGGGGGTGTTCCAATTGATGATACCGGCCCGCAGGCGCGGCCAGGCGTGGTCATATCGGGACCGTTCGTCGGAGAGCAGGCCGGCGGCGAGTCCGTAACGGGTGTCATTGGCGCGGTCGATGGCGCTGTCGAGGTCCGGCACCCGGATCACCTGGAGGAGGGGCCCGAAGATCTCCTCGTCGGGGGGATTGGAAAGGCCGCTGACTTCAAGGATTCCGGGGGAGATGAAACCGGTCCCTTGACGCATCCCCTCGGCCGGCAGCAGCGGGGTGGCTCCCAGTTGGAGCAGGGTTTCCTGAGCGGAAAGGATTTTCTCCACAAAGTCCGGGCTGGCCAAGGGGCCCATGAAGGGGGGCGGATCGGCAAAGGGGTCATCGATTCGCAGGGCCTTGGCGCGACCGATCAGACGATCGATGAAACCGTGTACTTTGGGCGCCTCGATGACAAGCAGCCGGCGGGCGCAAGTGCAGCGCTGGCCCGTCGTGATGAAGGCGCTCTGGATGGTGATTTCCGCGGCCGCGTCCAAATTCCCGATGTTCCCGGTATCCACGATGAGGGGATTGTTGCCTCCCATCTCGAGGGCGAGGATTTTGCCGGGTGTATCCGCAAACTGGCGGGCCAGCAGCTTGCCGGTGGCGGCGCTTCCGGTGAAGAAGACCCCGTCGAGTTCGGGATTCCGAACCAGCGCCCTGGCGGTTTCCGCACCGCCTTGAAGGACCTGCAGGACGCCCTTAGGGAGTCCCGCCTCCTTCCAGCAGGCCAGGGTGGCCTCGGCCACCGCGGGGGCCAGTTCACTCGGTTTGAACACGACTGCATTGCCGGCCAGCAGGGCCGGGCAGATGTGGCCGTTGGGCAGGTGGCCCGGGAAGTTGTAGGGGCCCAGGACGGCAACCGCGCCGTGCGGCTTGAAGCGCGTGTACGCCTTGCCGGCGGGCAGTTCCGCACATCTCTCGGCGTGTGAGCGGATGCTGATCTCGATCTTTCCGATCATGGAGGCCACTTCGGCCCGTGCTTCCGGGAGGGTCTTGCCGACCTCCCTGGCGATCAGTCCGGCCAGTCCCTCCTTCCGCACCTCAAGGACCTTGGAAAACTGACGGAGAGCATGGATGCGATCGTTCAAGGGCCTGGCGGCCCATTCCGGGAACACCCGGCGGGCGAGGGAGACGGATGTAGCGATATCTTTGTTACCCGCAGCCGGACCTTGCCAGACAACGGAGCCGTCGGCGGGATTGATGGAGACAATTCCTTCAGAGTGCGGCATCGCTTGAGGAATAGTACATCAAGG
>JBNGDP010000080.1:0-17236 GCA_049975345.1 Oceanipulchritudo sp.
ACAAGCCCGCCCGCGAGCCCGGCGGGCATCCTGGATCAATCCTTGTTAAAAGCGGGTCGCGGTATGGGGATATGCCCAACTGGAGACTCCGGTGTCGTTATCAAGCCTTCCTTTTTTTCAAGGGATGCGGTAGGGTATGGACTATGACAGGAAAGGGACGAAAGGAGAAGCGGACTTGGATCCTGGTGTTGATTCTGGTGATACTGGGCCCGGTGGCGTGGCTGATCGTGAAGAATACGACGGGTGATCCAACGGAGCGGGCGCGGGAGGGTGCGGCTTTGGTGGAAACAGCGGCGGAAACGGCTGAAACTGAATTCCCGGAAGCGGTTCCGGGGGAGAGCCGCCCGGACGCGCAGGTTCTCGAACGGTCACTGCACGAATGGGTGGCGCAGACGGTGCCCTCCTTCACCCTGAAGAACCCGGGCCGTCCCTGGCTGGACATGCGCTACACGCCGGTGGAACAGCGCATCGGGGAAGACGGCACGGCGGTGGTGGTGATGAGGCGCGAGCTCTGGGACGAGGGGAAGCGGTTGGGAAGCAGCCTTGTGGAATGGACCCTTGAGCGGGTGGGGGACGGCTGGGCGCCGCTGGCGTACCGTTACCTGGAGCCGACGCCAAACAACGAGGCCCCGGATCCGGTGATGGAATTCGAGTGGGCGGAGTGGACCCTCTCCCAGGACTGGGGCCCCGGGGAACGGCCGGGAATGTGATGACTGTTTGGTGACGGTCTTCGCGCGTGAACGCGCCATTCGAAGGTGAACGCGCTACTCGGGGACGGTTTCCTTGTGGGCGGTCTTGCGGGGATCCATGCCGATCTTGATCTGGAATTCGGCAAGGAGGGTGTAGATCACGGGGATGACCACGAGGGTGAGGATGGTGGAGGTGATCATGCCGCCGACGGCGACGACCCCGAGCGGGCGGCGGGATTCCGCGGCCTCCCCGAACCCGATGGCGATGGGAAGGATGCCGGCGATGGTGGCGAAGCTGGTCATGAGGATCGGGCGCAGCCGGATGAGCCCGGCCTTTTTCATGGCCTCCTTGGGGGCGGCCCCCTTGGCCATCTGCTGGTTGGCAAACTCCACGAGGAGGATCGAGTTCTTGGTGACCAGTCCCACGAGGAGCACCAGCCCGACCTGGCTGAAAATGTTGATGTTCATCGACGGGATGCGGGGAATGACCGCGTTCAGGAAGTACGCGATCTGCGGCGGGTCGGGCGCGTAGTGGACCCATGCATACATCTGCTCGCCGAAATGATTCACCCAGCTGAGCAGGTACAGCAGCCCGAAGGCGCCAAGAAAGGCCAGCGGCAGGGCCAGCATGACCGTGAAGGGGTGGAGCAGGCTCTCAAACTGGGCCGCCAGGACCATGTAAACCACGATGATGGCAAGGAGCAGGAAAAAATACAGGCTGCTGCTGGACTCCTTGAGATTGCGCGCCTCCCCGAGCCAGTCGTAGGTGTATCCTTCGGGAATCATTTCCGCCAGGATGGCCTCGGTGCGTTCGACCGCGGTCCCCAGGGTGACCCCGACCGGGGTCCCTTCAATGGTGGCGGAGCGCTGGCGGCCAAACCGCTCGATGACATTCGGCCCGGCTCCCGAGGTGGTGGAAATCACGTTGTTCAACTGGACCAGGTCGCCGCGGTTGTTGCGCACGAAAATCCGCTCCAGATCCGTCGGGGTGAGGCGGTTTTCCCGCTCCAACTGGACGATGACCTCATACTGTTTCCCGTCGCGCTTGATTTCACTCACGTCCTGTCCCCCGAAGAGGACCTGGAGGGTGCGGGAGATGTCCTCCACGGATACCCCGAGCGTGCCGGCACGGTTGCGGTCGATCTCGATGCGCAATTCCGGCTTGTTGATTTCAAAGGTGGAGCGTACATTCGACAGGAATCCCTCCTGGCGGAGACGGTTGGCCAGTTGCTGCGAGAAGCCGGCGAGGTCCTGCAGGCTGGGGTTGGTGACAACCAGCTGGAAGGGCTGGCCGAAGCCGACACTGACCGCCTTCGGAAGGATCGGGATGGCGATGGCCCCCTCGACCTCGCCCATGAAGCGGGCCCCAAGGCCGTTTGGTCCCCCCACGATGTCGCGGGCGTTGGGGCGGTCCCCCTCGATCAGGCGCACGAACATGAACCCCTGGGAGGCGTCCCCGGGACCGTTGAAGGGAAGCGCCACCGCGGTGAAATACCCGTCCACCTCCTCGGTTTCCGCGACAATGGCCTCCATCTGCCGCATCATGCGGTCGGTGTATTCCGGGGTGGAGCCGACCGGCGCGATGGCGATGGAGAAGAAACGCCCCTTGTCCTCCTGGGGGATGAATTCCTCGTCCAGCTGGAGGAAGAAGAAGGCCGAGAGCCCGAGGGAGAGCACGGCAAGGATGAGAACCGTCGGCCGGTGGCGCAGGGCGAAGCCAAGGACCTTCTCGTAGTGACGGTTCAACCACTTGAAGAAGCGCTCGAAGGCGTTGAAGACCCTGCCGTGCTGGATCTGGTCCAGCGGCTTGAGGATGCGCGCGCTGGCCATCGGGGAGAGGGTGAGGGCAACGAAGGCCGAGCACAGAACCGCCACCGCGAGGGCCACGGCAAACTCCAGCAGAAGGCGGCCGGTGATCCCCCCGATAAAGGCGAGGGGGAGGAACACCGCCACCAGCGACATGGTGATGGTCACGATGGCGAAGGCGATCTCCCGCATCGTCATGATGGCGGCGTCGAAGGGGCGCATGCCGTCCTCAATGTGTCGATACACGTTTTCCAGGACAACGATGGCGTCATCGACGACGATCCCGATGGCGAGGACAAGGGCCAGCAGGGTGAAGATGTTGATGGAGAAGCCGAGGATGTACATCACCCCGAAGGAGGCGATGATGGAAATGGGCACGGAGAGCGAGGGGATGATGGTCGAGCGGACGTTGCGCAGGAAAAAGAAGATGGTCAGCACCACCAGGACGAAGGCGATGCCAAGGGTCTCGAACACCTCGTTGATCGCCTTCTCCACGTAAACCGATTCATCGTATGGATAACTGACCTCGATCCCTTCCGGCAGCTGGGGAAGAATCTGGGCCATGCGCTGCTTGACCCCCTCCGCCACATCCAGGGTGTTGGCGGTGGACTGGCGGACGATCCCCAGCCCGACGGACGGTTTGCCCCGGAAGCGGGCGATGGCCCTTTCATCCTCCACGCCCTCCATTGCGTAACCGATGTCGGCGAGGCGTACGATGCGGTCCTCCTCCTCCCGGATGATGAGCCGGTTGAAGGCATCCTCGGTCAGCAACTGGCCTTTTGTCTGGATCGTCAGTTCGCGGTCGAGGTTTTCCACGCGACCGCTGGGCAGTTCCACATTCTGCTCCTGCAGGGCGCGGTTCACATCGAGGACGGTCACTCCACGGGCGGCCATCTTTTCCGAATCCAACCAGATCCGCATGGCAAAGCGCTTCTCCCCGCCGATAATCACGGAGCTGACCCCCGGCACGGTCTGAAGACGGTCCTTCACCTGCTCGTCGGCGATCTTCGTCAACTCCCGGGTGTCGAAGCGGTCGCTGAAGAAGGCCACCCACATGATCGGGCTGGCGCTGGCATCTGATTTGAAGACCACCGGGTCCTCGACATCATCGGGCAGGCGCCCGCGAACGCGGCCGATGCGGTCGCGCACATCCTGCGCGGCCACGTCAAGATCCTCGCCCTGTTCAAACTCGATGGTGATGCTGCTGACCTGCTCCCTCGTCTCACTGGTCAGGAGCCGGATCCCGGAGGCGCTGCTGACGGCCTCCTCGAGACGCTCGGTCACTTCCGCCTCGACGACCTCGGCACTGGCCCCCGGGTAGACCGCGAGGACGTTGACAATCGGCGCGTCGATGTCGGGCAGTTCGCGCACCGGCAACCGGTCGAGCCCGAGCACGCCGAAGATGACCAGGGCGAGGCTCATCATGCTGGTCATGACGGGCCGCCGTACGCAAAGTTCGAAGAAAGTATGCATCGGGTTTGTCTGTATTGATTACCTACGAATTACACGAATCACGCGAATAGCAAAAAGACATTCGCGAAGATTCGCGTGATTCGTAGATGAAAATCTCAGGCATCGGGCTCGATTCCGTAACGGCGCGATTCGATGGAGACCTGAACGGTTGTCCCGGGCCCCATTTTCTGGAAGCCCTCGACCACGACGCGCTCGCCGGTCTCCAGTCCGGAGAGGATTTCCGCCTTGCCGGCCAGCCGGATTCCCACCTCCACCGGCCGGAACTCGGCCTTCCCCTCGGCGTTCATGACGACCACCGTGGCCTTGTCGCCGGTATAGCTGATGGCGGCCTCGGGAATGACAAGGGCTTCCCCGCGGGCCTGGAAGATCAGTTCCAGGTTGCCGAACATGCCCGGCTTGAGGCGCCGGTCCACGTTGCCGACCCGGGCCTTGACGAGGACGGTCCGGGAGGCGCGGTCCACGCGCGGGGAAATGAAGACCACCTCCCCTTCAAAGGCTTCCTCCGGGTAGGCTTCCACGCCGATTTCGATCCGTTGGCCCGATTCCAACTGGCCGATGTAGCGTTCCGGAACATTGAATTCCACATCGAGTGGGTGCATTTGCACAAGCGAGGCCAGCTTCTGTCCCCGGCTGGTGTATTGCCCCGGGCTGATCAGGCGCTCCGTCATGATGCCGTCAAAGGGGGCACGGATGGTCGCGTCCTCGAGGCGCTCTTCCGCCAGGTCGAGGAGGGCCCTGGCGGCGTCGAACTCCGCCTCGGCCTGGTCGTAGTCCTGCTCTGAGATGGTCTCCCGTTCCAGGAGGATCGCCGCGCGATCAAGGTCGGTTTTGGCCAATTGGTAACGGGATCGCATCTCCGCAAGGGAAGCTTCCAGTTTCCGGGCATCCAACTGGATCAGCAACTGCCCCTTTTGAACGGTTTCCCCCTCCTCGAAATTCAGCTCAACGACCCGGGCGTCGACCTCGCTGATCAAGTCCACCTCGTCGATGGCTTCCAGCGAGCCGACCAGGAAGATCTTTTCCTCAAGGGCCGTTTTCTCGACGGGCGCCACCACGGCACTGACCGGATAACCGCCACCGGCGGCCTTGTTTTCCTGCTTTTCCCCACATCCGGGAAGGGCAAGCAAGCCTGCCAGCAGGAAAAACAGCGTAAACCCCTTGTTCAGCGGATATTTTCTCACAGGCCCTCGAACTGCGCTCATGGACGGGAAAGTATCCCGATCGAACGGCCGGTCAATTGCTTTGGCAAATTTCGCCGGAATGCAGCCCCAGCAATGTGCGCAAATCCCGCTGAGCCGCGGCAAAGAGGGTTTCCGGGCTCTCTCCCGGCCGGCCGGTCCCCTCGACGAATTCAATGGACTGCGTGCCGATGAATCCTTTCCCCGCCAGCAGGTGAACGGCCCGGGCAACCTGGTCTCGTTTGTCGAGCAGGGAGCAGATCCGGTTTTCCTCGTTTCGTGCCTGCCAGTGGAGGTGCCCGATCCGGGAACCCAGGGCTTCAAGCCATCGTTCGCAATGACCGGGGTCCCTGTTCATGGGGTGCAGGATCGCCCCGAACCGGTCGGCGGGCCACACGTTGAAGGCGCGGGCCGCGGCTGACGGGTCCTCGAGGACCGTTCCCGGATGGCATTCGCAAAGCATGCGGACGTCCTCCGGCAATGATTCCGCCCATGCGAGGGCGGCCTCGATCTGGCGTTCAACCGGAACGTCCGCCTTCCCCAGGTTGAACTTGATTGCCCGCATCCGGTCCCCCAAGTGCCGGACGGCTTCCGCGACCCGGAGCCAGTCCTCATGAGGATCGATGCCGGGGATCCGGTACGTGTTGAAAATCCGGACTGGCAGGGAGGAAGCGGCGAGGGCCTTCCGTTCCTTCTCCCCGGCCTTGAGGTAATGATGCTCCCACAATTCCCAGCCGGCAAACCCGGAGCGTGCAGCCCGTTCGCTCCATTCGGATACGCGCAGCGAGGGAATCTTCTCCGGCTCGCGCCTCCAGCGGTTTGGTTCCAGGGCGATGCTGGCAAGGAAAATGCCGGATGATTCAGGTTGAGCGGTCATATCGTGTCAGGTCGAACCGGTTCAGCAGCGGTTGGCCGCTTGCGAAACGCTGCAGATTCTCAAGGGCGAGTTTCTGATGGCGCGAGAGGGAATCCTTTTCATACAGCATCCGGTTCCAGTCGGAGCTGGAGACCTTGTGGGCGGTCAGGATCAGGTTCGGCCAATGGCGGCATGGATGGTCCGCATCCACAAAGTCCCGTCCGTTTGTGTCCAGCACGTCGAGGCCGGCCCGCAGCCGGCCGCTTTCCAGTTCGCGGAAGAGGGCCTCCTGGTCGAGAACGGCTCCGCGGGCGACATTGACGACGATGGCCTGGTCCGGAAGGAGGGCCAGATGGGCCGCCCCCACGCTGTGACGCGTTTCCTCGTTGAGCCCGGCGGTGATGACAACCGCTTCCACGCGGGAAAACAACTCCGCAATGGATGCGGTCCGCCGCACGTTTTCCGGCCATGGATCCAGGTAGGGATCGAATCCATACAGACGCGGCTGGATTGGTTCGACCAACTGTGCGAATTTGCGCCCGATACTGCCCAGACCGTAGATTCCGATCCGCAGGTCGCGGATGGATCCGGTTCGGCCAATGTCCGGCGGGGCCCAACCTCCCTTTTCCATCTCCTTTCGCTGGGGAATCAACTGCTTCAGACTGGCAAGGAGCAGGGTGAGGGCGCCTTCGGCCACCTGGTTGGCCGGCAGATCGCCCCAGTTCGTCACGGCCATGCCCTTTTCGACGAATTTTCTCGGAACGAAGGGGCGGATGGTCCCGCTCATGTTCAGGATGTACCGCAGGCGGCCCGGCTCTTCGGCAAGCTCTTCCGGCAACCGCCGCGAGCCCCAGTGCGTGAGAATGACGTCGTGATCACGGGCCACCTCCGCCGCTTCCCGGTCGTCCCATGCGCCCGTGTCTTCCCTCAAGGTCAGCTCACCGATTTCCCGCAGATGCCGCTTGAAGAGGTCGGTCCACATGTTCGGGTTGGCTTTTCCGGTTGCGAGATGAAGGAGTTTCAGGCACTTGCTCATGGGGAGTACACGGGGGCATGGAAACCATTTTGAGCAATCTGTTTTCTGGCAAGAATAGATTGTGGAAATCCTCCCCACCGGCTTGAGAATCGGGAAAAGCGGAACACCGTTCCTTCCATGAAAGAGTCCCACCTTCCTGAAAGAATTCTTTTCCTTCTTGCGGTCAGTCTCCTTCCGGTCTCCATGGTTGCCGGGAAAACGGTGATCACCGAGGCCGATCAACTACCCCGCATCGCTTATCCCTTCCAAGGGGATGTGCTGGAGCTGATCGGGGACGAGGAAGCCCTGGCGCAGTACCTTGCCCTGGCGCGTGCGGAGATCGAGCGGCAACTGGACGAATTCGACATTCAGGACAAGGCAACGGTCCGCGGGTATCTCAACTCCCTGCGAACCCTTGATATTCTCGCGGGCGACCACGATGCGGCCCTCGGGAAGATTATCAAGATCCGGGAAATGCAGGACAAGCCGGCGGACAAGCTGACCAGCGGCCTGATGACCGAGGCCTTGCTCGAGATCCATGTGGAACAGGGTCCGCTGGAAGGAAGGGAACTTCTCGAGGCCTTTCGTGAACAGTACCAGGCAAAAGTCAGGAACCTGCCATGGGATTTGGTGCAGGACAACATCGAGAGTGCGAACGGGATGTTCCAGTATATTTCGGAGAATCTCTACCTTGGCGGCCTGGAAAGCCAGATGCAGGTGTCCGTCGACCAGAACGGTGAACTGACCCTCGGCGACCTGCGGTCGCTGGCCTCCATCCGTTTCATGATCGATCACATGCTTCCCCTGCGGGAGGCGATTGTCACCGTCACCGGGGACTACATCCAGGCCAACCGTGTCGAAAAGGAGAACATCTGGGAGGATCGCTCGGTGGACCTTGGCGGGGAGGCGGAACTGTCTCCCGTTGTCGTGGCTGTCTGGGACAGCGGGGTGGATGCCCGGATCTTCGAGAAAACCGGCCAGATGTGGTTGAACGGGAAGGAGGAGGAAAACGGGATTGACGACGATGACAACGGATTTATCGACGACCTCCATGGGCCGGCCTGGGATCTCAATTCCTATAAGACCACCGGCAACCTGTATCCCCTCAGCGAGGAGGAGCTGGCCATCTACCCGGACCAGCTGGACCTGACCAAGGGCCTGCTGGACCTGCAGGCGGCGATTGACAGCGAGGAGGCGGCAGCCACCAGCCGGAAAATGTCCAATCTGGCGCGCGAGGAATACAAGCCCTTCATTGAAAACCTGAGTCTCTTCGGCAACTACACGCATGGCACCCATGTGGCGGGAATCATTGCCGAGGGCAACCCGGCGGTCCGGATCCTCAGCGCGCGCATCACCTTCGGGCATACCCTGATTCCCGAGGCCCCCACGATTGAGGAAACCATGCGCAGCGTGAACGAGCTCGACGACCTCATGGCGTACCTCAAGCGGGCCAATGTCCGGGTGGTAAACATGAGCTGGGGCGGGAGTCAGGCCGGCCTTGAGTATGCCCTTGAGGCCAACGGAATCGGCGACTCCCCCGAGCACCGGGCCCAGATCGCCCGGGTGCTGTTCGACCTCCTGTACGACGCCCTCGTCGAGGCGATGGAGAATAATCCGGAGATCCTGTTCATTCCCGCCGCCGGCAATTCCGACGAGGACGTGGATTTCAACAAGGTGATCCCCAGTTCCATCGACCTGCCCAATGTTCTGGTTGTCGGGGCCGTCGACCAGGCCGGCGAGGAGACGGACTTTACCAGCTACGGAAGGAATATCCATGCCCACGCCAATGGATTCGAGGTCCCGAGTCACGTCCCCGGGGGCAGGATCATGAAGTTTTCCGGCACTTCCATGGCCGCTCCCAATGTGGCCAACCTGGCGGCCAAGCTGTTCGCCCTTGATCCGGACCTCACCCCCGGGGAGGTCGTCGACCTGATCCGCCTCGGGATCGACGTGTCCGAGGACGGCCGCCGCCACCTCATCAATCCGAAGAAGTCCATCGCCCTGCTGAAGGTGCGGAACTCGTTCTGACTGGACAATTCCCTTGTCTCAGCGCCACTCCAGCGGCAGGAGGCTCTCCGGTCCGCGGATGAGGATGCGGTACCATAGGAAATAGACCGCGGCGAGCAGGAAGAGGACAAAGAGGATTTCGCCGGGGCGGCCCCAGCCGACCCGGGATACGGCGTGCATGCGGAGGATGGTCCTTTCCACCATCGGGGTGAAGGAATAGGCCAGGAGGGCGATTCCGAAGGCGTAGAAAAACATCATCGCCGCGACGCGCAGGTATTCATTGGCAATGACATCGGACTTGTAGACAACCACTTCCTCGACCGCTCCGAAGATGAGCAGGATGCAGGGGAAGATGACATATTTTTTCAGCTGGCGGGTGCCGGGTTTCTTCATTGGCGAATTTCCAGGGAGGCGAGGGCGCGGCGATCGGTTTTCCCGTTTTCCGTTGTCGGAAACCGGGGGAGGGTGATCCAAAGGTAAGGAATCATGGCCTTTGGAAGACGGTTCAACAATTCGCCGGTCAGCCGCTTTGCCAGATCGCGCTCATCTCCCGGATTGGGGACGACAAAGGCGACGAGGTGCTTGTCCGGGTCATCCGGGGAAACCGGGCGGTGCAGGACCACAGCCTCCCGGACCAGGCCGGAAAGCATGATGACGGATTCCACCTCGGCGAGTTCAACGAGGGTGCCCATCACCTTGACCCTGGCGTCGCGCCGCCCGAGGTTGTAGAGGTTGCCCTCCTCGTCAAGGAAACCGAAGTCGCCCGTGAGGTAGACGGACTTTCCCTCCGGGGTGAAGGAAAGAACCCCGCGGTTGAGGTCCCCCTCCCCGGTGTATCCGCGGAAAATATAGTGGCTTTCCACGACAATCTGACCCTCCTCGCCCGGGTTCGCGACGGTTCCGTCCCCGCGGAGAATCCTCACGCCAAGGGACCGGAAGGGAATCCCCAGCGGGATGGGGCCCTTGCCGGGATCGAAGGCGGAGTCCCGAGCGGTCAACACGAGGGTCCCGCATTCGGTCGACCCGAGGCAGGTCGCGTAGCGGACCGTTTCACGGCAGCAGGATTTCCACAGGGCAATGTCGCTCAAGCGCGACCGCTCGCCGCCGGGAATGAGAAGGCGCAGGTCCGGAAGGTCGGGATTTCCCTGCCAGGACTGCAGGAAATTGCGCAGCACCGAGGTGATGATGTGAAGGACCGAGATCCGCTCGCGGCGCAGCCAGGCGGGGAGGCCCTGCACTCCGCGCCGGCGCAGGTTGTAGATGCAGATTGTGGAGCCAGAGAGGACGGCCCCGTGGATCGCCATGGCCGCCCCCATGAAGGCGCTCACGTAGGGCAAGGCGTAACGGTCCGACGGGTCAAACCCCGCGGCTGTGGAGCGCCGCCAGGCGACATGGAGAATCATCTTCCGGGGAACGGGTGTTCCCTTGGGCTTGCCGGTTGAGCCGGAGGTGAAGAGCAGCATGGCATCCGAGTCGGGCGAGGCTGGCACCGGAAGATGCACCGCGGGTTCCTCCGCGGAGGCGAGGGCCTCGCTGAAGGAAAGGACGGTGACTGCCCCGCTTATGGCCGGTTCCAGTCTTTCCGGGCGGGGGCAAAGGGCGATCCGGGCCCCTGACAAGGTGATGATTTCCAGGATGCGACGGGCGGGGAAGGCGGGGTCCACCGGGAGGTAGCAGCGCCCCGCGAGGAGGGTGCCGTAGACGGCACAGATGAACTGCCACGAGGTGTCGAAATGCAGGAGAACAGGACCGCTACCTTCCGGATCCCGCCTGAGGAGAAAAGCGGCAACCCGGCGGGCCTTCTCCCGGAGTTGACGGTACGTCAAGCGGGCGCCGCCGTCGCGAACCGCGGCATGGTCGGGAAAGGCGTCCGCAATGGTGAGGAAACGCTCACAGAGGCATTCGCCGTTCACCGGCTCCGGGAATGGCGGGGCCGCAAGGGAGGACGCGGTTGCGATTTCCTTTGCCACGATCCCCGCATGCCGGGCCTGTTCATTTTCCATGAGGTCCACGATGGCCCGGGCAAGGGTGGCCGCATGGGGATGCTTCACGAGGGTGAAGTGGTCTCCGGGAACGGTTGAAATGTCAGGCCCGCCTTCCGGAAGATGGGCACTCCATCCAAGGTCGTAGTCCAGTTCACGGTGCAGGGTCAGCTGCTTTTCCGAACGGAAGAGGTGAACCCGACCCCGGAAAGTGCCCGGGGAATAGGCTTCCCGCAGGAGCCTCTGGGCCGGAACCTCCATGGCCCGGGCCGGGTCGGCGTGGGCCATGGAGGTGCCGCCCGGAAGGAGATTCCGGATCGAATTCCGGATCTTGAGGCTCAGCAGGGGAATACACCTTTGCAGGTGGAGCTTTTCGCCGTAGCCCTTGCGAACCCGGGCGCATTCAATGAGAAAGCGGCGTTTCGCAAGAATACGCTGCGCAAGGGAAGCTTCCGTCCCTGAACGGTACCCGTTTCGGCAGGATGAATCCAGAAAGGCGAGGAGTGCGGTTTCCTCGGCCATTTCCTCGAGTTTGCGGGCCATGGCCCAGGCGAGGATTCCACCAAAGGAGTAACCCAGCAGATGGTAGGGACCCTGGGGTTGCTTGTTCCGGATGACCTCGATGGCGTCTTCGGCGATCTCCTCGATGGAGGCGTAGTTGTGTTCACCGGAGGCGGAGACCCTTGGCTCGACAACCGAAAAGCCCACGCCTTCCGGCAGGGCCTCGGCGAGTTCCCTGAAGTGAAAAACGCCCCCCATGGCGGGTGCGATGGCGAAAAGGAGCGTGGTGCCGTCGCCTTCCTTCAAGGGGATGTAGAGAGGCGCCGATTCGTTCGGGTCAAGGTCCCGGATGGCCTGCGCGAAGTCCGAAAGGATGGGGGTCAGGTAAATTTGGCCAATGGGCACCGGACACCCGGTCTTCCGCTCCACTTCGAGGATCATCGAGGTGGCGGCCAGGGAGTCCCCTCCGAGGCTGAAGAAATTGCTTTCCGGGTGGATCCGTGTTTCCGGCAGGCAGGCTTGCCAGATTTCAGCAAGGATGTCGTCGAGCGGGCCTTTCATGGGCAGGAAGACTACAGGGCTTACAGGGACAGGACGAAATTGCAAACGGGAAAGCTCGGGGGGAGGCAAATTCGTCGGGCATGCCAATGGCCATCGAGAGCTTAAATAATCCATTTATTCCCTTGTCGGAAAAATACCGGTTCCGCTATCAATGGAGTGGTTAGGGAAAGGAAACGCGAAATGGAAACCCTGGACTGGATCGTCATTGCCGGATATTTTGGATTGTTGCTGGGTGTGGCCTGGTGGGTCATCCTGAAGGGAAAGGACTCGGCGGAGGACTATTTCCTGGCGGGGCGCAACCTGGGATGGTTCGTTGTCGGAGCCTCGATCTTCGCCTCGAACATCGGCTCGGAGCACCTGGTCGGTCTCGCCGGATCCGGTGCCACGGACGGGGTGGCCATGGCGCATTACGAACTGCATGCCTGGTGTCTCCTGGTGTTGGGATGGGTGCTGGCGCCGTTCTACATGCGATCCAAGGTCTTCACCATGCCGGAATTTCTGGAGCGGCGCTTCAACCCGGCCTCCCGGACCGTGCTGTCGCTGATATCCCTTTTCGCCTACGTGCTGACCAAGATCGCGGTGGGAATCTTCGCCGGTGGGATTGTTTTCAGCACGCTGCTTCCGGAAATGCAGGTCGGGCCGCTGAACAGTTTCTGGATCGGCTCGATCCTGGTCCTGGTGCTGACGGGGATCTACACGGTGCTGGGCGGACTCCGGGCGGTGGCCTACACGGAAGCGCTGCAGACCTTCATCCTGGTCTTCGGATCGGCGCTGGTGACAATATTCGGCCTGCGGGCCCTGGGTGACGGCAGCCTCCTTGCCGGGTGGGCCAACCTTCGGGAGATTGCCGGCGGCGAGATGTTCAATTTGTGGAAACCGATCGTCCGGGCCGGCGCAGAGGGCACCTGGGCGCCGGTACGGGAAGTCGCCGCCGGCGGGGAGATCATCCGCGAGGCCTGGTATTTCAACAGCAACTACCCGTGGCTTTCGATGCTTTTCTGCGCCCCGGTGATCGGCCTGTGGTACTGGTGCACGGACCAGTACATCGTGCAGCGCATGCTGGGCGCCCCCGATGAGCAGCAGGCCCGCCGGGGTACCATCTTCGCTTCCATCCTCAAGCTGCTGCCGGTTTTCATTTTCATCATTCCGGGCATGATCTCCTTCGCCCTTGCCAAGAGCGGGGTGGTGGAAGCCCTGCAGGCGGAAATGATCGATCCGGAGACCGGGCAGGTGATCCGCGAAAACGCGCAGGCCGCCTTTCCCCTTCTGGTGCAGCACGTGCTGCCCGCCGGCTTTCGCGGGATCGTGGTGGCGGGACTGCTGGCGGCTTTGATGAGTTCCCTGGCCGGTGTTCTCAATGCCACCGCGACCCTCTTCACGATGGACTTTTATTCCCGCCTGCACAAGGGCGTGAGCCAGCACCGGCTGGTATGGATCGGCCGCGTGGCCACGACGGTGCTGGTGGTCGTTGGGTTGTTGTGGATTCCGGTGATCCAGGGGGCCCGGGGCCTCTATGATTACCTGCAGGGGATCCAGGCGTACCTGGCACCCCCGATCTTCGTCGTCTTTTTCTTCGGCATCTTCCACAAGCGCCTCAACGGGCCGGGTTGCCTCGCGACCCTCCTTGTCGGCTTCATCATGGGGCTTATCCGCCTGGCCATCGATACCCCGGTTTCCCTGATGGGGTACAGCTACGCCGAGGGGTCGCTCTTCTGGGTGATCAACAACATGTTCTTCCAGTATTACTCGATCCTGATCCTGATCGTCTGCGTGGTCGTCTTCTACCTGGCGAGTTATCTCACGAAGGAACCCGACTATGCGCAAATCAGCGGCCTGACCTACGGCACGGTCACCGAGGAGCACCGCAATGAATCGCGCGGCAGCTGGGGATTCCCGGATCTTTTCTGGAGCGGGTTCACCCTGGTGTGCATCCTCGCAGCCTACCTCTACTTCCGGGGATGAAGCGGTTCCCCGTCCGTAGCGGCCGGTTGGATACGTGTGAGAAGGCGTTGTGGAGGACGCCGCCGACGGGTTTGGCTGGCGGTTGACAGCCGCGGGTAATCAGCCGACCTCGATGTCTCCCTCGCAGTTGGCGATGACGGCGGCCGGGGCGGAGGGATCGCTGGGCCCGGTGGAGGGGGCATGGACATGGGCGCCGGAGACATTTCTTGCCCAGAGCACGGAGAAGGCGGGGTCGGGGCTGTCGTGCGGGCGCTGCGGGCCGCCTTTGGCCTGGGAGGGGGCCCCGGCGGGGGGCCAGGTGACGCGCAGGCCGTGGAGGTCGAGGTTGCGCAGGTTCTCCAGCACGATCGCCGCGGGCTGGCGGCGCGCCTCCAGGTTCCTGTTGGCCAGCTGGTTGCTGCCCCAGTCCGGGTCCATCTTGAGGAGGGTGTTGTCCTCGAGGTGGACGATGTCGAGGCGGATGTCGCGCAGGGAGATGTTCTCGATCGTTGCGCCCTCCTGGGCGGTGATGAGGATGCGTCCCTGGGTGCGGGCGTTGAATCCGCTGAGGGTGACGTTACGGATCGCACCAAGCGGGTTGGTCTGCGGGAGGTGGGCGCTCTGCTTCACCTCCATCTGGATCGGCCGCTGGAAGGAGTAGTGGGCGAGGGTGTCACCGGTGATGTTGGAAATGGTCACATCCTCCACGGTGCCGCCGTTCCAGATGCCGATTCCGATCATCCGGTGGCACTTGTACAGTACGCAGTTGCTGACGGCGACCTGGCGGACGTCGCATTCCGTCTCCTGCCCGATTCCGATCCCGATGCAGTTGGTCTTGATGATGCAGTCGCTGATGGTGACGCGCTCGGTGGAGCGCGCCTTCGGGGTGGCCTTGATGATGATCCCGTCGTCGCCGCAATGCAGCCGGCATCCGGTAATGACCACGTCACGACAACCATCGATGTCGAACCCGTCCGTGTTCGGCCCGAAAAGGTGGTTCTCGACGACCACATCCCGCAGGGTGAGGTTGTCGCAGCGGAAGGGATGAACCGTCCAGCCGGGGCTGTTGATGATCCGCACCCCGTCAATGCGGACGTTGCGGCAGTCGCGCAACTCGATCATCGGATGCGGGCGCTCCCCGTCCTTTCCGATGTACCACTCCGAGCCCTCGGGCTGTTGCCAGAAGGCCATGCCGTTGCCGTCGATCGTTCCCCCGCCGGTGATGACAAGATCCTCGCAGTTGTCCGCGACAAGCAGTGAACGACCGGATTCATGGTGGATCACCGAACCGATTTCCGGGTAGTCCGCGAGGTCCCCGGATCCCTGCAGGACCGCGCCCGGCTCCAAATGCAGGACCATGCGGGAGCGCAGCCGCAGGGTCCCGGTGCGGTGTACCCCCGGGGGGATCCGCACCACCCCCCCGGTCTCCTCGGCCGCGTCAATCGCCGCCTGCAGGGCGGCGGTCTGGAGTTCCCCTTCGTTGCCGGAAGGGATGGTATGGGGTTGTCCGGAAGGTTTTTTCATCGGCAAGAGTGAATTCCCCCGATTGCGAACAGTCAAGCGGAGTGAAGACGGAACCTCGCCCTCCAGGGAACGGCGAAGAGGATGATAACAGGAAGTGGGTTGAATTTTTCCGGCTCATCCTGGAACCTTGTGGAAGTGGAATGCCAGTCGAAGGTTCGCTCCTTCGGCGAGTTTTTTCAGGCAATTCCCTGGATAGTGGCAGAATATCAAAATCCAAGGGCCGACCCCTTCGTGAGGTCCGAGCCCAGGGACATCGATCCGAAGGTGTAGAGGGAAGCCGGATTCATGGGGCAGAGCGTGTCATGGAATGGGAAAAAAGGTGCTTCCGGATACAACCCCCGGTTGTTGAGATCACTCGGCGGACCTTTCCAGGGTGCCGCGATTGAGCGACAACTTGAAGTTGGAGGAAAGGTAAAGAATCTGTTCCTTCATCAACGTCAGCATGGCTTCACGACGAATTTCTTCATTAATGGGTCCCAACCGTTCGTCGGAAAGAAGCTCCCGAACCGAAGTTTGCCGGAAGGGCGGTTCCGCCCTCAACGTGTTGATAATTGCCCGTGTCGCCAAGACGAATTCCTTTTCGTCCATCCCCGCAAGTTGAGAGATTCCGGAACAGAATTCAACCGCTGATTTCCTGTTCACGCACTGTCCCCAGCCTGTTCACAGGCTGTGCCCAGGTTGTTCACCGCCGGGGCCGATGCCTTTATCCGTTGCAAGCCGTTGCCGCCGATGGACTTCGCTAGGTCCCGACTGCCGCGGACCGTCCATTGGACGCATCAGTTCGCTGTCTGGAAAAACTTACTCACAACCGGCATGCACCGCAAAGGGAAGCGCTTTTACAAAAATCACCAGAAAATGTTTGCTCATGCTATAGCAAGCTGCTCTTGTCCTGCAATGGTCCAGTCAACCCCAGATTTTCCGGATATCGTACGGCGGGTCCGTGCCGAAATGCACCTCAGCCAGGAGGATCTGGCCCGGGAACTGGGGGTGAGTTTTTCAACCGTTAACCGCTGGGAAAACCGCAAGACGGTGGCCTCCCGTCTGGCCCGGACCCAGTTCGAAGGATTCTGTAACCGGATGGTGAAGCAGGGAAAATTGAGCCGGGAGGCAATGGAATCATGAGACCCTCGCCCTGCCAGTGTCCGACGCTGTTCGGTATTGTATGGAATCTACTTTCGTCCAAGGAAGAATGATCCGTAATCTGAAATGAGTACAAAGTTTTTCACCAACCGCGCCCATAACACCCTTCTCAAGAAATTTGAAGGGGTCTTCGAGCACAACAAGGACATTGAATTCTTTGATGCGCTGGTCGGTTATTTCAGGGCGTCCGGTTACTTTGCGATTCGTCCCCATCTCGACGATGTTCCCAACATCCGGGTACTTGTTGGGATCAACATAAAGAAAGTGCTCGTAATTGTTAACATTCGCGGCTACATCACCTCCAAAAGATGCTAGACCGCCGATTAGGATGACCGCACTTGGATCAGAAAGAGTCGCAGCATTGTAAGCTGGCATTAATACTGCGTACAAATAATCATCTGCTAAATTAATTCCAGGTGGAAAGGTGCTATTTGGTTTAATGTCAGGCTCATTGCCAATCTCCCAAGCCCTTACACGCCCTTGATACCTATTGACGAGAAAATACACAAGTTTTGAATAATTTCTTGCTGCCTGTATTGCTTCACTCGTATTTGTATCTTTAG
>JBNGDP010000081.1:0-16743 GCA_049975345.1 Oceanipulchritudo sp.
CGGAGGAAGATTGGGGGCGGATGCAGCGACGGGCAGGGATGCCCGCGACCCTTGCCTACACCACCACATCGCCGAGGCAGGTCTCGACCAGGCGGGCGGTGTTGATCCAGGCATGCTCGAGCGGGACGGTGCGTTTCTTGCCGGCAACTTTGGAAAGGGGAACCGGAACACACTCATTGCCCTTGACTCCGACCAGCACATTGAAGTGTCGCTCGGCCAGCAGTTCGCCGGCCTTGGTCCCGAGGCGGGTGCACAGCAGCCGGTCGAAGGCGGTTGGGGAGCCCCCGCGCTGGACATGGCCGAGGGAGGTCACGCGCGCCTCAACCCCTGTAATGGTTTGCAATTCCCGGGCGATCTGGCTGGCCACCGGTTCATGGACGAGGTGGACGCCGTTATCCTTGGCCCCGCGCACGAAGGCCTCGTCCCTGGCTTTCTTTTTCGCCTTGGAGGACTTGCCTTTCTCATCCGGTTCGAGGTGGGGCGGGTGCACCCCCTCGGCGACGGCAATGATCGAAAAGCGCTTCCCTGTGCGGCGGCGGTTGAGCAGGCTTTCGGCCACCGCCTGCAGCTTGTAGGGGATCTCCGGAATGAGAATGACGTCCGCCCCCCCGGCGATGCCCGCCCCCAGGCACAGCCAACCGGCGTCGTGTCCCATGACTTCGCAGACAATGATGCGGTGGTGGCTGGTGGCGGTGGTGTGCAACCGGTCAATCGCCTCGGTGGCGATCGACATGGCCGAGTCAAACCCGAAGGTGATGTCGGTCCCCTCGACATCATTGTCGATGGTCTTTGGCAGGGTCAGGACATTCATGCCCGCCTTCTGCAGCCGGTAGGCGTTCTTCTGCGTACCGTTTCCACCGAGGCAGACCAGACAGTCCAGCCGCTGCTTGCGGTAGTTGGCCACCGCCACATCGGTCATATCCATGACCTTTCCGCCCATCGGCATCTTGTGGGGCTTGTCGCGGCTGCTTCCGAGAAAGGTGCCCCCCTGGGTGAGGATGCCGCTGACCATGATCGGCTCGATCGGCACCATCCGGTTCTCCACCAGCCCGCGGAATCCGTCCTGGATGCCCAGGACCTTCCAGCCGTAATGCATGGCCGCCTTGCTCACCCCGCGGATCACCGCGTTCAATCCCGGGCAGTCGCCCCCGGCGGTCAGTATTCCGATCGTCCCCTTTGATTTTGCCATCTTTTCCTTGATAACACGGGCAGTTGTCCGTTGACAAGTCTTCGCATGGCCTGCCACGCGTAGCCCGGAGAGCGAGCATGGTCGGGGCGGCCGGATTCGAACCGACGACTTCTTGCTCCCAAAGCAAGCGCACTACCAGACTGTGCTACGCCCCGCAATGCCTGGAAAGGGAATGATTGCGGCCATTTGCCGGAAAAAGTCAATTATGCAATCCCTGCAAAACGAAAGAGAACCCTTTTCCCGTATGCTTTTCTATTCTGGCCTGGGCTTTCGGGCGGGACAAGCCCGCCCGTGAGGCAAGTGTGCCTGCTTGATCAATCTTTGTTGAAAGCGCTTTTACGGGTCTCAGGGAAATGTTGGCCCTGAAAGGAGGGTTCTTCCGCCTTTTTGCACGTGTGTGAATTCGCTTGCCTTGCGCCCTGGAATCCCTACGGTGTATCCTGTTATGAAGCTGCTGTCCATAACTGCTACTGCATTTGCGCTTGCCCGTATTTTGGCCGTCTTCGCCATGGCCGGGCAGGTGGAAGTCCTCCTTGAACAGAGTCCGGACCAGGAAGTTTGGACCCCGGTTGAAACGGTTCCGGTCGAGAGCCTGGACGTTTCGACCGATCAACCGTTCTTCCGGGCGACGTTAACGCCGGTCGGGGGAGGCGATCCTTCGACCACCGGAGTCGTGCAGGCCGGCACGGAGGATCCCGCCAAACGCGTGGATGTCCTGCTGCAAAGCAGTACGGACCTCCAGACCTGGAACCCGGTTTCCCCGGGACTCATCGATCCCGGATCGGAGACCACCTTTTTCCGGGTCCAGATTGTTGATTCCGAAGTCGCGGCGGATATCACGGTGGTCCTTGAAATGAGCATGGATAGCCAATCCTGGAGTCCGGTTGTCGCCTATCCGATTGAATATTTGGATGTCTCGGCTGATCAACCGTACTACCGGGTGAAAATCATCCCCGCCAATGGCGCCGAGCCGGCCTTCAGCAATGTCGTCCAGGCCGCCACCGCGAATCCGGCCAAGCGGGTCGACGTCATGCTGAAGAAGAGCAGTGACCTTTTCAACTGGTTGCCGGCGAATCCGGGCCCGTACAGTCTCGCTCCCGGTCTGTTGTATTTCGCGGTGAAGGTGGCCGATTCGGAGGAACCTTCCCTGTTCCGGGACATGGTCCTGGTCCAGCCCGGCACGATCAGCGATCCCGGATCCTCCTATTCACTCACCCTCTCCGAAGCCTATTACATCGGGCAGTACGAGCTGACCCTCGCGGAGTGGAATGTGATCGAGGCCTGGGCTCTGCAGAACGGCTACAGCTTCAGCGCGGATGCCGGCCTGGCTTGCGCTGACGATCATCCGGTCAACAAACTTTCATGGGACGACGCCATCCGCTGGTGCAATGCCCGCAGCGAGTATGAAGACCTTGATCCGGTTTACACCTATGCCTATCCGGGCGGTTCCGACGTCTACCGCGGGGATGCTGACTTTGATTTCACCAACCTCACGGCCGACGTTGCCAAAAACGGGTATCGTTTGCCGACCTATGACGAATGGGAATTCGCCGCCCGTGGCGGGGTGGCCGCAACCGGTTTTTACCTCTACAGCGGCAGTGACACCGTGGAAGACGTGGCCTGGTATTCGGCCAACTCCCTCGGGGCCGCGTGTGGGGACAGCAACACCCGCGGAACCTGGCCTGTCGGACAGAAACTTCCCAATGATCTCGATCTCTATGACATGAGCGGGAATGTCTGGGAATACATCTGGGACGGACTGACGGATACCAACCGCTTTATTGTCGGTGGGGCTTATCCCTTTTCCGCCTCTTTCCAGGAGATTACCGAGGATCCTTTCCTCCAGGCTTCCATGACCTCCGCCAGCGACAGCCGCGTCGGCCTGCGCCTTGTCCGCTCCGCCGCTCCTTAGGCAGCGGGCTCGGGGTGGGCGGTTTTTTTAGTTGCTGGTGGGCGGATTTTCTTTGACATAATAAGGGTAAGTCCTTATGCACTCTATTGCGATCTATTCGCACGAGCATAGCGTAAGAACCTACAACCCCGAATGTCATATGAAAGTCATCACCTGTCTCACCCTGCTCCTGTCCACCTGTCTGGCTTCGGCGAATCTCCTGTATCTGGAGGATTTCTCAAACACGGCGAATGGGAATAATTTCAACACTGCCTGGAACTGGGGAAATGCGGACGCCAGCCTTTCCTCGCTGGTCATTGACGGCGTGGGTGTCCGCCATGAAACTTGGTCTCAAAGCGACATTGCGGCGACGCCCCTGAACAATAATCCCGTGACCGGTGGGATTGACATGGGTACGCCCTACACCCCCTTCAACGGGGCCACCTCGCGCTTCATGTACACTTTGGAAGTGGCCTCCCTTGGCCTGACCGTGGCCGATGTCGGGGGCTTCCAGGCGGATATCCGGAAGAACGATGCCGTGAATCAGGTCTGGTTTGGCATCATGTCGGGAACCACTTGGTACTTCACGCAAAACACGCTGAACACCATCATCAATGACGGATACCACCGGTTCCTGATCCCCGCCACCAACATGGTGGAGATCAACCAGGTCTGGGATGGCGGAACCGGCTGGGGGGTGGACCGCAACCCGATTGACCCGTTGAAGGTTGTGGGGCCGGCCAGCCTGGCGCCCACCGATCCGATTGACGGATTCTCCCTCCTCTTCACCACACAAATCGGTCAACTGGGTAACTTCTACCTCGACAACGTTGCCCTGAGCAGCGTGCCGGAACCGTCCACCTGCGCCTTGCTCTTCGGTTTCCTGGCCCTCTGCCTGGTCATCCGGCGGCGTTCCCGCAAATAAGCGGTAACAAAAGGCATGACATCAAAATTCAAGGCAATGCCCGTTCCATTCTCTGGGACGGGCATTTCAATGACAGGACCCTCCCTTTCAGGAACATGAAGCAACCCTGGCCCCTCTATCTCTTTGTTGGACTTCTCATCCTTCCGGGGAACGGGAGGCCCGTCAGTCAATGGCTTCCCGATCAGGCGGAAAAAGAGGAATCGGCGGCGGCGCCGAAGGCGTTTCGCGCGTGGGTACGGGCGGAGGAATGGGAGCAGCGACACACCCGAACGGGAAGCGGCTGGCTTGTTGAGTCATTGCGGGAAACGGGGGACCGGGACCTTCCCTGGATTGTGGAGCGGCGGACCTACGCCGGACCGGTCCGGGAGGAAAATCTGATCCATCGGGAGGCATGGGCCGGGGACCGTCTGGTCGTTTCCTCAACCTTGCCCTCGGGACCGCTGGATATGGAAGCGGAAGCCCGGTTGCGCGGGTTGGGATTGACCCTCCTCCGGTGCTATCCCTTTTCCCCCGTCCGGGTCTACGGATTGCCGGAAACCAGCCTGGATGCGGCGGAACAATGGAAAGAGAAGCTGGAACGGTTGTTCACGCAAACGGGCGTCACCATCGGGAAAGACCATCTCCTCCACCCGGCCGCCACCATTCCCGATGATGCCTTATTCCCGGACCAGTGGTCCCTGGAGGAAATCCGGGCGCCGGAAGGATGGGACTTTGCGACGGGTGATCGGGAGGTGGTCGTGGCGGTCCTCGACACGGGGCTCTATCTCGACCACGAGGACTTTAATAATGGCGCCACCACCAACTTGTGGATGAATCCGGAGGACCTCCCGGATGGCATCGACAACGACGGCAACGGGCTGGTGGATGATGTGTATGGCTGGGATTTCGTCAACAACAGCGGGGTCCTGATCGGGGACACCAACGGGCACGGAACGATGGTCTCCGGTATTCTGGGGGCCTTTGGAAACAATGGAACCGGCATTGCCGGGGTGGCCTGGCGGACGCGAATCCTGCCGCTCCGGTGCGGGGCAACGGCCCTGCCCAACTCCGTCCTCGCCCAGTCCATGGACTATGTAACCGATCTGCGCCTGCGGGGCTTTCCCGTGGTGGCAACGAGCAACTCCTATGGATACTACCCCCCCGAAAACCCTTCCCCGGAGGAGTGGTCGAAGGAAACGGTCCTGGGCCAGGCGATCGAGCGGGCGCGGCAGGCGGGCATCCTTGTCATCACCGCATCCGGCAACGGTGGCCAGAACAACGACAGCCCCTACACCCGGCATTTCTATCCCTCGGATTCCTTCCAGCACAACGTCCTCTCCGTGAACGCCCTCGAGCCCAACGGATCGCTGTGGCGCGGATCGAACTACGGTGCCGAATCGGTGGATCTGGCCGCACCGGGAATCAATGTCCTCACGACCTACAACGACGGGGCGTATCGCACCTGGTCAGGCACTTCCATGGCGGCTCCCCACGCGAGCGGGGCCGCCGCTTTACTGGCCTCCCTGCGCCCCGGCCTCAACCTGTCCTGGATGCGGGCCCTTCTTCTTAAGACCGTGAGGCCGGATCCATCGCTCGAAGGGAAGGTCACCACCGGTGGAGTCCTTGACCTTGCGCGGATGCTTGAGGTGGCGTCCCTTCCCCTTGAGGAGGCCTGGAAACGGCTCCACTGGACCGAATCCGAACTTGCCCAAATGACCTTCTCCTGGGAGGACAATCCCGATGGCGACGGCTGGACGCACCTCATGGAGCTGGCTTTTGGCGGGGATCCCCGTACGGCGGATTCCCGTCCGGCGGTTCATGTTGAGGAGAGGACGGTTCCCCGCGGGAAAAGCAACCGGGAAGCCACGCTCGTGACGCTGTGCCATTTATGGAGCCCCCTGGCGGATGGTTTTCTCGCCCGTTATTTCGAGTATGCCACGGACCGCGACGGTCCCTGGCGGCCCGCCATTCCTCGGCAATACGAATATGTCGGGGACGATCCCGCCAGCGGGGTGCGGATGTACGAGGGGGAATTTCAGCTCCCGCAGAACCCGGCTCTCCTGCGGCTCCGCCTTGAGATCGGGGAGCAGCGGCCCATCCCCGGCTGGGGGCGTGCGAACCATCCCCTTTCCGGCAGCCCTGGCACGCCATTTAAAACCCCTTGATGAAAGCGGTGTTGATCGGTCTGTTCATGCTCCGTTTGTCCGGCAAAAAAAGCCCGCTTCTGTGCGTACAAAAGCGGGCTGTTGGTAAGCGTTGAATCTTGCTTCAGCTTTTGGGCAGGATGACCGTATCGATGACATGGATCACCCCGTTGGAGGCCTTGACGTCGGTCTTCGTGACGGTGGCATTGTCCACATACACGACGCCGTCCTTCACCTTTATGGAGATGTCCCCTCCCTGCACGGTGGTGGCGGAGTCCAACTTCACGACATCCCTGGCCTTCACTTTGCCGGAAACAACGTGATAGGTGAGGATGTTCACCAGTTTATCCTTGTTCTCGGGTTTGAGGAGGTCTTCCACGGTGCCCTCCGGCAGCTTGGCGAAGGCCTCGTCCGTGGGGGCGAAAACCGTGAATGGGCCCTCCCCCTGTAATGTTTCAACCAACCCGGCGGCCTGCAGGGCCGCGGCCAGCGTGTTAAAGGAACCTGCTTCCACCGCGGTACCCACTATATCCTTTTCATGCTTGTGGTATCCCGTGCCGCACGAACCGGCCAGGGCATTGGTGGCCGGAATGAGGGCCAGAATGGAGAGGATGCTGATCAGCTTTGATTTCAATTTCAGTGTTTTCATAAGGGTTTGAATATCGCATTGAACGGCGGGGACGTCTCCCAATTCTTCTTTAGCGGTTGGAGAATCGGTTGGATGGATGAAAGCGCCGGTAAAGCGGCCTGGAAATAACGGCATCCCGGGGTTTCGCAGTCGAGACCTGTCATCCTGAACCGGTTTGCGCAGGACGACCGCTCCCGTGCGGGCCTCCTTGGCAGGCAAGCCTCCCCTGGCTGTTGACGCTCCCCTTGCCGCGCGGAATGACCGTTCAGTGGCCTTTTGGACCAATTGACCTTGTCGGCTTGATCCTTTTCGGGAACCGATTTCCATTGTCATGATGGTAATAGGAATTTTATCAAAGTTAATTTGCCACAGGCTTGCAGGGTGATGAGCGCCTTGTCCTTCCGACGGCTTTTGATTCGAAATTTTTTATGAAAACCCATTTTCAGCATTTCCCGGTACCGTTTCTTCTCCTGTTGGGCGTAACCGGTCTTCCGGCAACCCTTTGCGCCGAAGAGATCCCGGCGGCGAGCCCCCTTGAGTGGGAGTTTCGCGTGTTCCTGGATGACAAGGAAATCGGGACCCACGATTTCCTTCTCGACGCCAATGGGCAGGAGGTAGTCCTCCGGACGGAGGCCGCCTTTGACGTGAAGTTTCTCTTTTTCACGGCCTACACCTACCGGCATCGCAATGTCGAGAAATGGGATGAGAAGGGCCTCGTCAGCATCGACGCCTACACTGACGCGAATGGCCAGATTCACGACATCAGCGGCGAGCGCCGGGACGAACACTTCGTGCTGTATTCGCGGATGGAAGAGGAGAAGCTGCCGCGCACCCTCATGACGTTCGCCTACTGGAACCCGGACATTCTTCGCGAGGAACGGCTCCTCAATTCCCAGAGCGGGGAATACGAGCCGGTCCGGGTTGTGGAACGCGGCGTGAGCGGGATTGAGTACAATGGGCAACGCATCGACGCGCGAAGGTTTGATCTGGTCCTTGAGGAGACCACCATCTCCATCTGGTACGACGTGAAGGACTGGCGCTGGGTGGCCCTCGAGTCGCCGACGGAAAGCGGCCGTGTCCTCCGGTACGAGCCCGCCCGGTTGCCGCAGGCCTCGGTGGACCAGTCCCTTGCCAAGCTCCTGGACTGAGATGAAAGACTTCCATCGAATGGTACCGGCCCTGCCGACCCCGGGGCTCCTCGCCGCGCTTCTGTTTTCAACCGTACTTTTCATGACCGGATGCCAATCCTCCCAATCCCTCGACCCCATCCGTACCGAGAGCAACGTCGATCTCGAGCGCTTCATGGGGGACTGGTATGTCATTGCCGCGATCCCCACCTTCATCGAGAAGGAGGCTTACAACGCCCTGGAGAGCTATGAGCTGCTTCCCGGAAAAAAGGTCGACACCACTTTTTCCTTCAACAAGGGCGGATTTAACGGCCCGAGAAAGGTTTACAACCCGAAGGGCTTCGTCCGTGAGGGGACCGGCAACGCGGTGTGGGGCATGCAGTTTATCTGGCCCATCAAGGCCGAGTACCGGATCGTGTATGTGAACGAGGACTACACCCGGACCGTCATCGGCCGCAGCAAGCGCGATTATGTCTGGATCATGGCCCGTACGCCCGAGATCCCGGAGGAGGATTACCGCAGGCTGCTTGAACTCACCGAGGACGAGGGATACAACATCGGGAAGGTGCGCAGGGTTCCGCATGGGTAATTCATGCTGTAAGAAGCGCTAATGCTCCCGCTTCAGGCCGCGACATGGCTTGACCCTTCCATTTCCGCCTTTACCGTTGCTCACAGCAGGGAAGAGCAAAGCTCTCTCCTTCCTGTGCAACAATCGCTCTTGAACCCCTATGGAAATGAAGTGGAATCGTCTCGTTTTGGTTGCGGTTTGGGGATGTGCCCTCGCCGGATGGATGGAATTGCAGGCAGGTGAAAGCGACCTGGATCTTGCCTTCGGCGATCAGGGAATCGCGGAAACAACCGTCGGACTGACGGGGAACACGCCCAAGGACATGGCCGTCCAGGCCGACGGGAAAATCCTGCTGGCCGGGCTGGCCCGGGACAACCAGAGTTCCGGGACCTACGGGTACGACGTGGGGCTTGTCCGTTTCACCGCCGACGGACTGCCGGATACGACCTTCAGTGAGGATGGAAAGCTGATGACGGACATCAACAGTTCGGGCAGCACCTACACGGATGACTGGGGCAACGCGGTCGTGGTCCAGCCGGACGGGAAAATTGTCGTCGCGGGGGCTTCGCGGCAGTACACGAAAACAAGTTCGGTCATTCGCTTCGAGTGGTACCAGTGGGATCTCATGCTGCTGCGCTACCTGCCGGACGGCCAACTGGACACCTCCTTTGGCGAGGGGGGTAAAGTGATTCATGATATCAACGGTGCCGGCAACCAGCCGGAAGGCTTCAACGATGTCGCCCTGCAATCGGACGGCAAGATCATTGCCGTGGGATACTCGCGCCCGGGAGACAATCGTTTCCTTGTGGCACGCTTCAATATTGACGGGACCCTGGACACAACCTTCGGAGCGGCCGGAACCGGGCTCGTTGTCGAGCACTTTTCCATCAACGCCCTTGAGGATGCCTACAGCGTGGCCGTGTTGCCGGATGATTCGCTCGTGGTTGCCGGCCGGGGGGTCAAGGGTGACGGGAACAATTCCCTTTGCCTCCTGAAACTGACCGCGGACGGGCAACTCGACACCACCTTCAATTCGACCGGCAAGCTGGCGACCACTGTGGGATATTCCTCGTACGGCAGCGTGGCCGCAGTCGACCCGTACGGCCGCATCCTTGTCGCCGGATATTCCGTTCCCTCCTCGGGCGCCGACCAGAACATCCTCCTCATGAGGATGAATGCCGACGGAACCATGGATGGGACATTCGCCAGTAGCGGAATCTTCACCACTTCCCTGGGCGATTACCGCTACCAGTCCGTCAACGGCATCGTCCTGTCCGAGGATGAAAAAATCCTGCTTGCCGCAAGGGTCAAGGATCCTGCTTCCATCGGGCTCATGCGGCTGAATCCGGACGGCTCACCGGATGCGGAATTCGGGACGGAGGGCGCCGCCCTGCACGAAATCGAGGGATCCACGGATCTTTTTGTTCTGGGGCTGGCCCCCGCGCCGCAAAACAAGATTCTCGTCGGGGCCTACCTGAACTACTACGAAAATTACACGACCATCATCACGTTCGCGGTCCTCCGCTTTGGTTCGTCCGGATTGCCATGGGCCTGGGATGAGGGATATACGGAACTGACAGACGGCTGGCGCAGCCTCGACGGGTTTGGCCGTTACGCGCCGACCGCCGGCGACTGGTACTGGAATCCCGCCCACGGGCACTTTTCCGTGCTCCCCGGCGGTTCGGTTGACGGCCTGATCCTCTTCACCACGGAAAGCGGCTGGATCTGGACCTCCGGTCCCATCTCCCCCTGGTTTTACCGCTTTGATACCGGGGAATGGGAAGCGGATCCCTGACCACCCTTTTTCGTTTCAGGGAAGGCTTGCCTGCCGCTGCCGGGTTTTCCACTCTTCGGGGTGACAGGTCATGACGAGAGCCCAAATGAGTACATCGGAAACCCGGGAGGACCTGCTTGAGCGAATTCGCCTGGCAGGGGTTGTTGGCGCAGGTGGTGCCGGTTTTCCGACATGGAAGAAGCTCGATGCCCAGGTGGAGCACCTGATCGCCAACGGCGCGGAATGCGAACCCCTCCTGTACAAGGACCGGGTGGTGATGCTGCAGGAGGCCGAATGGTTCATCCGCGGCCTGCGGACCATGCAGGCCATCCTCGGGGCGCGTGCGGTGACCATCTGCGTGAAGGAGAAAAACGCGGATGTCCTGGATGTTCTGGGTTCCTTGATGGAGCCCCACGGGTTCCAGTCCCTGGTCTATCCGAATGTCTATCCGGCGGGGGATGAATACGTGCTCGTACACGCCGTTACAGGGCGGCTCATTCCACCCGGGGGCCTGCCGCTGCAAGTCGGCTGTGTCGTCGACAACGTCGAGACCATCGTCAATGTCGCCAGGGCTGTTGAAGGGATCCCGGTGCATGAGAAGTGGCTCACGGTCACGGGCGAGGTCGGCCAACCCATGACCTTCAAGGTCCCCCTGGGCACCTCCTTCCGGGACTGCATCGAGCGGGCCGGAGGCCTGACCTGCGAAGACCCCGCGGTCCTGACCGGCGGGGTCATGATGGGCGGCCTTACCACCGATCTGGACGCCCCGGTCACAAAGACGGTCGGCGGACTGATCGTCCTTCCCCGGGACCATTACCTGGTTTCGCGCAAATCGGCCCCAAGGGAGGCCTATACGCGCATTGGCCACGGGCAGTGCGACCAGTGTTCCCTGTGCACGGAGTTGTGCCCGCGTTACCTGATGGGGTATCCGATCGAGCCCCACAAGGTCATGCGCAACCTGCTCATGACCGGGGAGGCCAGGCAGCGGATGAGCTTGTGGGCGGAATTCTGCTGTGAATGCAACATCTGTTCCCTGATCGCCTGCCCGGAACAGCTGGACCCGAAGAACATGTGCGTCGATGCCAAGGCGCTCTTGAAGGAAACCGGGACACACCGCACACCGGAGGAGCTGGCGGGCCTGGTTCGCGGAATCCACCCGGCCCGTCACGGGCGCGAGATCCCGATCAAGACCCTGTACACGCGGCTGGGACTGAACCCCTACGACCGGCCGGCGGATTTTGTCGCCACATCCGTGGAGCCGGAATCCGTTGAGATCCGCCTGAGCCAGCACATCGGGGCCCCGGCCAGCCCGACCGTCTCGGTGGGCGACGCGGTGCGGGCCGGCGATCCCGTCGGCGAGCCCCCCGAGGGCAAACTGGGTTGTCCGGTCCACGCCGGGCTTTCCGGAACCGTCACCGAAGTGGGGGAGACCCGCATAATCATTGCCGCCAATTGAACCAAATAGATATTGATCGCGGGATCTTGGGGTCTTTGCGTGAGAAAGTAACGATTATCCACAGACTGTATCCATGGAATTAAGACAAAAAGGCAACGCCATCGGCCTGGTCGAAACCTCCAGCATCGCCCGCGGAATCCTCGCCGCGGACGCGATCATGAAAGCGGCCGACGTCCAGATCATCGTCAACCGGACGATCTGTCCCGGCAAGTACATGGTTCTTGTCGGCGGTGGCATCAGCCCCGTTACGGCCAGCGTTGAGGCCGGGGTCCGCGAGGCCGCCCATACCTGCGTGGATCATTTCATCATCCCGAATGTGCATCCGGAGGTGTTTCCCGCCATCAGCGGGGTCGCGCACCTGCCCAGGGTCAAGGCCCTCGGCGTGATCGAGGGCTTCAGCGTCGCCTCGGTCATCGAGGCCGCCGACCGCGCCGTCAAGGCCGCGGATGTCCAGTTGATGACCATCCACCTCGCCATGGCGATCGGTGGCAAGGCCTTCGTCACCCTCACCGGGGATGTCGCCGCCGTGACCGCCGCCGTCGAGGCGGGAGCCCGCGTCATTTCCGAACGGGGCCTGCTGGTCGAGAAGGTCGTCATCCCCTCCCCGACCAGGGATATTGTCTCGGAGTTTATCTGATCCGCGGATTTTCCATTATGTAGGATCCGCGGATTTCACGGATTTGCGCAGATTTCATTGGGACGGATCACCGGATGTGGTGATGGATCCGGTAATTGCGAGGGCTCATCCCATGCTGCCGGCGGAACGCCGTGGAGAAGTAGTTGGCATCCTTGAAGCCGCACCGGCCTGCGATTTCCCGGCAGGAAAGGGCGGGGCCGTTCTTGAGCAGGGTGGCCGCCTTTTGCAGGCGCGCCCGCAGGATGTACCGGGCCGGGCTGGTCCCCATCCGTTTCCGGAAACACCGGTAAAAGTTCCGTTCCGAGAGCCCCGCCCGCGAGGCCAGCAGGGCCACCGGAAGTTCCGCCGTAAGGTGCGCTTCCAGCCAACTGATGACCGCCTCAAAGGTCCCCCGCGGTCCCGCGACCGGTGCCGTTCCCTCCAACCGCCTGAGGATCAGCGCCAGGATCAGTTTCAGGTAGGCTTCCGCAACGATGTAACCCGCCCCGGTGCCGCTGGCCGCCTCCCCCTCCATCAGCTCGATCCACTCGGAAATCTGCTCCAGTTCCCCAGCCTCCAGGCGCATCCAGTTGAACGGGGTTGCCCGCGATCCCCGCGACGAGGCCATCAGCGCCGGATATCCGGGCAGCCCGGCAAGGTCCCCCTCCATCCGGGCAAGCGCTTCCCGGTTGATCAGGATGTTGACCAGGTTCAACCGGCGCGGCTGCTCGTACCCGTGCGATGCCTGCTCGTCGATGAAAAGGATATCCCCGCTTCCAATCCGGTGGCGGTGCCCGTTCTGGTTGTGGATCCCTTCCCCTGAAAGCACCACCACCAGCTCCTTGAATTCATGGCGGTGCCGGCGCATCGCCCGCTGGTTCACCTGCCGGTTGATGACCACCCGGGCCTTCCGGTTCGGAAAGTAGGCTTCGCGGGAAAGGGTCGTCAGGGGCATGGCCGGATAGATAAGGAAATTGGCGGAAAAACAAAGGTATCTTGAAAAGGATTCTGCTAAAATCCAACCATGAAAAGCGAAGCCGTCAACTGGCAGGGAAACTGGATCTGCTCGCACATCGTGGGCGGGCCGGAGACCTCGGCCCCCGCGCCGTACTTGCGCCGGGAATTCAATCTCAGCGGAGCGGTGAAGACCGCCCGGCTGCACATCACCGCCCTGGGCCTGTACGTATGCCGGATCAACGGCCAGGCGGTCGGGAGGGATGTGCTGGCCCCGGGCTGGACGGACTATCGCGAGCGGGTCGCCTTTCAGACCCACGATGTCACGGAACTGCTCCGGGAGGGCGCGAACGCGATCGGGGTCGTTCTGGGCGACGGATGGTACTGCGGCCATATCGGCGGCGGCCCGCGCCAGACCGACGGCGACCGGCCGGAGCTGCTGGCGCAGCTGGAGGTGGAGTTGGCCGATGGTTCCACGCAGCTCGTTGTTTCCGACGGGGAATGGTTGAGCCGCGCCGGCCCGGTCCTGGAAAACGACCTCCTCATGGGGGAATCATTCGACGCCCGCCTGGAACTGGTCGGATGGGACGAACCCGGCCACGATACCGGCAGCTGGCTGCCGGTCCTGAACCGCCCGAACAAGGAGATCGCGGTTTTCCGCTCCCCGGCACCGCCGATCCGGGAACAGGAAATCCTGGAGGGGAAGGAAATTCATGCGGACAAGTGGGCCCGCATCTACGACATGGGGCAGAACTTCAGCGGGGTTGTCCGCATCAAGGTGGCTGCGGTGGAGGGGCGCAACCTCACCATCCGCCATGCCGAGATGCTCAATCCCGACGGCAGCCTGTACACCACCAACCTGCGATCCGCCCGGGCCACGGATCACTACACCTGCAAGGGGGGTGGTGCGGAGTCATGGCAGCCGCTCTTCACCTTCCATGGATTCCGGTATGTGCAAGTCAAGGGTCTCTCCGGGAAGGACACCTGCGAGGTCTCCGGGGTCGTGCTCAATTCGGACATGGAGCCGGTCGGGGAATTCGAATGCTCCAACCCGCTCCTCAACAAGCTCTGGAGCAACATCCGCTGGGGGATGAAGAGCAACTTCCTGGACGTGCCGACGGACTGCCCGCAGCGCGACGAGCGGATGGGCTGGACCGGTGACGCCCAGGTCTTCTGCCGCACCGCCGCCGCCCACATGGACGTGAAGGGCTTTTTCGACAAGTGGCTCCAGGATGTGCGCGACGCGCAGCTCCCCGGGGGAGCGATCCCGAAGGTGGTCCCCAATGTGGGGAACTACACATGTCTGGAAGATGCCGGTCCCGCCTGGGCGGATGCCGCCATCATCTGCCCGTGGACGATGTATCTCTGCTACGGTGATCCGGATGTACTAAAATATAACTACACCTGCATGAAGGGGTATCTTGATTTCTGCACGGCGCATCGGGTCAAGGACCATATCCGCAACCATCCGGATGTGGACGGCTGGTGTTACGGGGACTGGCTGCACCTGGAGACCGACGCCCACACCCCGCATGACCTCATCGGGACCGCCCTCTACGCCAACAATGCCGACATCCTCGCCAAGGCCGCCGCCCTGACGGGAAAGGAGGACGATGCCGCGACCTACCGACGGCTGCATGGCGAGATTGTCGCGGCCTTTCAACGACGGTTCGTCACCGGCGACGGCCTGGTCCTCGGCGGGACGCAGACCGCCTATGTGCTGGCCCTGCACTTCGGCCTCGTTCCGGAGGATTGCCGGGAGCGGGCCGTTTCCGAGCTGGTCCGCCTCATAGAGCGGAAAGGCGGCCATATCGCCACCGGTTTTGTCGGCACCCCCTACATTCTTGACGTGCTCGAGGCGGGTGGGCGGCTCGACGTGGCCTACCGCCTGCTCGAGCAGGAGGCTTTCCCGGGCTGGCTCTTCCCCGTGACGCGGGGGGCCACCACCATCTGGGAGCGCTGGGACGGCTGGCATCCCGAACGCGGCTTCCAGAACCCGGGCATGAATTCCTTCAATCATTACGCCTACGGGGCCGTCGGGGACTGGATGATGCGCAGCTTAGCCGGCATCGATACCGGCGAGGAGGAGCCCGGCTACGAGCGGATCCTCTTCCGCCCGCGCCCGGGAGGGTCCCTCACCGAAGTGAAGGCCGGTTTGAAGACCCCGCGGGGGGTCGCCCGGATTGAGTGGAAGCGCAACAGGGATACGGTGGAGGTCCGGCTGTTCGTCCCGGAGGGGGCGAGCGGACAATTCCTTCCTCCCCCGGAAAGCAGGCTCGATGCGGTTTGCCTGGAGGCCGGGGAACACTTTATCAAATGGGAGGTACCCAGGGCGGGCCAGTCGGGGTTGGATTGACACCGGGTCCGCTTGGGCCTACCCTCCCTCCATGAAACACAAAAAGCTTCTTCTCTTCTTCGTTGTTTTCAGCCTTCTGGTTGCCGGGTGCGGCAGGAAGGAGGAGACCTCCCCGTCTGAGATAGCCGAATCGAAGACCCCGGCCGCGGTGCCGGAAACCACCGTGGTGGAGGCCACCACACCGGAGGAGGTCAAGGAGGAAACTTCCGGTCTTGCGACGGACTTGGCCGCTGCAGCGGCACCAGACAAGGCGGTGCTCACGGACGGCCTGGTGGCCACTCTGCAGTTGGCGGCGGAGCGGGCGGTCGAGGGTCTCAGCGCACCCGGGGGCTTTTCCGAAAACGAGGCCCTGCGGCTTCAGCTTCCCAAGTCCTTCGAACCGGTGGAGTCGGCCTTGGAGAAGATGGGACAGCAGGACCTGGTCAATTCCCTGACGGATTCCATGAATGAAGCCGCACGCAAGTCGATCGCCGCCTCTCCTGAGATTCTCGGGCAGGCCATCAGCGCGATGAAGGTGCAGGACGCCCTCTCCATCTTTAACGGGGGCGAGGATGCCGCCACCCGCTACCTTGAGAAAAACACAAGGGCCCTGATCGAGGAGAAGATGATGCCGATCATCTCGCAGCAGATCGAGGCCGCCGGCAGTACCCGCTATTTCAATCAGATCGTGGATCTGGTTTCCCAACAGAAGGAGGGGTTGATGGGGAGTCTTGCCAGCATGACCGGAGTGAGCATTCCCACCGACTTCAAACTGGACCGGTACATCGCCGACAATGCCCTGGACGGCCTCTTCACTCGCCTGGCCGAGGAGGAGGCAAAGATCCGGGAAAACCCGGCCGCCCGCACGTCCGAGCTGGTTAAAAGCGCCTTCGAACTGCTCCGGAAGGGCTCCTGAGCAGGATTAGAACGAATGGCCCTCGGTTAAGGAGGGCCCGGCAATCTGTCACGCCCGGGGGCGGGTCTGAATTTTTGGACAATTTCCAAAATGTCGCGACCCGGAAATGGCCCCAATGGGGCCGTGTGCCATAGCCATAAGGGCAAGCATGAGCGCAGCGAATGCACAGCCCTGGGAAATCCAGGATGGTTCTTCCAAGATTATTGTGGAAGGATCATGCGGGTGGGGTGCCGACCGCATG
>JBNGDP010000082.1:0-2500 GCA_049975345.1 Oceanipulchritudo sp.
GGCGGAAACATTCCACTTTGCCGGAGGGACTTTTATCCTTATGGGGCTTCAATGGGGCCGCCCTGAAAAGAGGGCGGAAACGGCTCCTTTCCTTTATTTCCGGTAAAGTTTAGGATTGCTTCAATGGGGCCGCCCTGAAAAGAGGGCGGAAACGGCGTATAATGGAACTCGCATGAATAATGGATTGAAGGAAAAAATCGCGAGCGGGTCAGAAAAGGGAATTAAATGAAAGGCGGCGGAGGTTGCATCCAAGTTTGGGAAGTCGTTAATAATCAACAGCTGCGAGCGAGATGGGAGAAGAAGGCACCACTCCGCCGCTCGCACGGAATTTGACTTTCAAAGAACCGGGACAAGAGGAGGGAGTCTTAGACAACAAAACAGGGGACGTCAACGCGGTTATAGGCGGCGCCAACGGCGTGGATGACGCGCTCCCCGCGAAAAGCGGCAGGCCCGAGATCAATGAACAGGACCTGATCCTCGCGCATGTTGATGATTTCAGCGAGGTCGGCTTCCATGGTTGCGCGTTCGGTTTCGGTGAGGTCGCACTCAAAGACGGAATACTGCAGGTGAATGCCGTAGCCTTTACACAGCTTGAAGACGCGTCGCAGCCGCTTGGGGTCACAAATATCGTAGGTGACAATGAAGTTGCGGCGCATGGCGGGTCAACGGGTCAGGAACGGTACATATTCGCGGATCTCGCCGGTCAGGCACTTGGCGAGCATGCGTGCCTGCAACTCGATGGCTCGCCGGTAACAGACCTTGTAGGCGAAAACGGGATGGGTGACCCCCTCGGAAAGGCGCTGCTCGAAGGCGGTAAAAAAGGCCTTGCGGGCGGCGGGAGCGAGCATGACGGAGGGTCCGGCCCGAATGAAGTCGGTGGTGGTAACGGTTCGGGTATTGATCAGCCGCAGAACGGTGGAATCGGCCACGAGCGGACGGAATTCCTCCATGAGGTCAAGGGCGAGGGCCGGCTTGCCGTGACGCGGGCGATGGTGGAAGCCGACGTAGGGATCGAACCCGACGGCAAGGGCGGCGAGGAGGCATTCCTTGGCCAGCAGGCTGTAAGCGAGGGAAAGCAGCGCGTTGACCGGGTCGCGCGGCGGGCGCCGGTTGCGCTCGCGGAAATCGAAGGAAAGGGCGGCCCCTGCTTCGGCGGAGGGGGTGTCGGATGCGTTGGATCCGGGCTTTAGCATACCGGCGAAATGCTCGAAATACAGCCCCGCCGCCGCGCCCTCGATTCCCAGCAGATGACCGCCGGAACCGGCGTGCAGGGCCGATGCGGCGAGATACTTGAGGGCGCGCAGGACACCCCGCGGCGCCTGCAGGTGGTTGCGCATCAGGAGGGTCCGCTGGTTGCGGATCTTGCCGTGCACCATCCGCCGGGCATGAACGAGACAGGCTTCACGATCAGCCGCCGTAGCGAACTGTTCGATACGGGTAAGGACGTTGGACAGCGTGTGCCCGCGGGTGATGCCGTAGAACCAGCCTCCCATGGAGAACCATGTGATCGGGATCCCGTTCTCGCAGAGCGCCTGGATGGCGGCGGTGGAAACCTGCACCGGACCGAATAGCGCCACGTGATGCAGGTCGTGGAAACGAAACTCGCCGACAGCCGCCTTCTTCTCCTTCACCATGAGGGTGTGGTCCTTCTTTGAGACATACAGGCCGGGCGTGGACAGGTACAGCGCGCGTGTCTCCGGATTGGGAGCGATCAGGCGGCGGACATCCTCGCCCCTGCGCAGCGCCGGCATGCGGATTTCCGGAAAGCCGGCAAACGGGCCGGCGGTGATGATGTCAGCATCGGCGGGCGAGCGGTCCGCCGATTCCTCCAACCCGAGGGAAAGCTGCACCGTCGCCTCCGGAATCCCGGTCTCATCCGGCTGGGCGAACAGTTTCGTTTCATCGGGCAGGCACAGGCCCACCAGCGAACAGCGCGGACACTTCGGGGAATGATCCAGCGGCGGCGGCATCGGCCCGTCGGCGCAGGCGCGAGCCGCCTCCAGCGTCTCCCGGATCCAGTTCTCCTCCTCCGCGTCGATAGTGTACGGCACGCGCTGCCGCGTCTCCCGGTAGTACAGCACGCCCGCCTCGCAGGGGAAACCGTTCTCGCGCAGGAGCAGGATCTGCAGCCCCAGTTGGACGCGGTCGGCATCCCACAATTCGATCCCGTCCTCCGTCTCGCGCGGGGACCCCTTCTTGTATTCAACCGGCGTATACAAAAGCCGCCCTTCGGCATCCCGCTCCCCCTCCACCAGGTCGAGTTTGGCGGTCACCCCGAGGCAGTCCGACCCGAGCTGCACCGTGCGGGCGTGGATCGTTTCCGCCGCCTCCCCCTCCCCCGCCAGCGCGCCCTTGCCACCGTCCTGCCGCGCGTGCTGGGCGCGCCCGCGCACCGTGTCCGCGTTGTCCGCGAACAGACCCTCCACGAACTCGTAGTAAAACAGCCGCGGACAGTAGACGTACTCGTTCACCATCCGAGCGGGGAGGATGTGGGGGGAGG
>JBNGDP010000082.1:2600-4713 GCA_049975345.1 Oceanipulchritudo sp.
GAGCACCGGCGCCCAGTGCCCGGCGTGTGGCGTCCAGTGGAGCTTGGCTCCGGGTTGGATCTGGTCGGCGATGCGCCAGGTGCCAAGGGCGGCGAGAAAGCCGAGGGGATTGGCGCCGTCGAGACCGGGAAGCAGAAGCGGGTGAGATGCGTTCATGATGTTGCGGTGGTTTCGAGTTCGGCGGTTTCGCTGCCATACCAGCCTTCGGCTTCGGCTTCGCTGGCCTGCTGATCGGCGAGGCGGAGAACGGTCTCAAGGAAGGCGAGTCCCCATGGGCCATGCTGGCGGAGCAGTCGCCAGAACCGGTCAGGGATCCCGGAATCGAGGCGGTGCGCGGGGGATTCTCTGCGTTGGGCTGTGGTGAGCGTTATGTCTGGCGCGCCGGGAAGGTTGTGGGTGCTGACCGGTGGAGGATCGGGGTCGACGATCACCGGAGGGAACGGCCGGGCATGCCCATGATGGACGGCGATCAGGTGCAGCATGAGATCCCGCAGGTCGTGGGATTCGGGCATCAGGTGGGAAGCATCGGGATGGGCCGCAAACAGGAGCGAGCTGAACTCGTGCCGGAAACCCTTGGGCAAACCGGACCGTTCCCGAGCATGTTCCCTTTCACGGGCACTGGAGAGAAGACGATCCGACTTGGCCAGAGGTTCGGGCAAAGCATACGTGGCATGCGGGTTGCCACCAAGGAGAAGTGCCTGGAAGCGGGGGTCCAGTTTTCCCCAGTCATGCAGATCGGCTGCGGCGGCGAGACATTGTTGGATGTCTTGGCTCAACCCGAGCGCCCGTGCGCTGGCGATGACGGCATCCCTGACATGATCGGTATGCGTACGCAAAGTCACGGGGCCTGAAGTGATGATGCGGCTCCATTCGTCGCTCTCGTCCTCCGCCTGGGAGATAGCCTCGTTCTGGTGGAGCCGCTGCCGGGTGGTCAGAACGATGCCACGCTCATCAGCATAGCGTGCTTCGGTAAACCCAAGCCGGCGGTCCGCCAACCACGCCAGGGAGTTGCGCAAGCGATCTGGCAGCAAATCATCCCGCGAGGCATCTTCGAGGAGCTTGCGCAGCTCGGGTTTGCGGAGGCTGGCTTCGACGTCGCCTGCGTATGCCATGAGGGCCTGCCAGGCTTCGCCGCCGGTTACATTGGGCAGGAGGTCCACTCGGAGCCGCAGCAGGGTCCGGTCGCGGGTAACGCGGAAAGCTTCTTCCGCAAGGTCGAGGAAGAGCAGATCGGCCAATTGGGGTGGTCCATCTTTTTCCCCGAGTGACGCCGGATCGTTCGGAGCACCGGGAATGTGTCCGAGTTGGCTCCAGCCACCCAGGGTGAGTGGCAGAACAATTGTGGCACCGGGATAAAGATCGTCCGCTTCTTTGATCCAACGGCTTTCGGAGATTCCTTTCCAAAGAAGAGCGTCGCCGAGGGGTTCTTTCGGATCATTTCGTCCTGCCGGGGTATCCGCTGAAACAGCGGAATCCAGCAGATCACCATTGTCGGCCAGGGCGGCGGTTTTCCGATCAGCCTGGAAAAACCAGTTTCGGAAAACATGCAGGGGAACGGGCAAGGCCTCAACCTGGGAGGGCGGGCACAGGCTGAGGTCCTGCACAGCGGCATCGATTGGGGAGTTTGCCGACAAGTCGGCCCTCCAGACGACAAGGACATCCGGCCTCGCGGATTGTTTACCATGCAGAAAGAGAGCGGGATCGGGATCGGGCCAAGGCATCGGATTGGTTTGCGCCCATGCGTCCAGGTAGGCCGGGAAAAGGGTCGGCGCGGCAGAAGTCGGAGCTTGCAACCGCTCGAGTTCATCCTCCGTAAGGTTTTCCACAAGGCCACCCATGCCCTTGATCCCGAAGTCGACGGTGTCCTCACGGGCCACCGACTGGAGCCAGTTCCATGTTTCCGACAAGGCGTTCCCGTAGATAGGATCGAGGGCCTGCTCGTCGGCCAGGAGTTTGTCCAGTTTCTTGCGGTCAGTCTCGATCAAATGGTCCGGCATGACGATCGTGGCGCGGGCCGGGATATCGCGTCCGGTCCGATTGAGGCGGCCAAAGCGCTGGCGCAGCGCATCCAGGCTGGCGCATTCGGTGACCAGGGCGTCAAAGTCGAGGTCGG
>JBNGDP010000082.1:4723-16741 GCA_049975345.1 Oceanipulchritudo sp.
GCGCCGACCTCGAGACACTGGGTGGCGACGACGATTTCCACAGGCTGCGGAGTCCCGTCATCGGGAATTGCGTCACGGCTGGCAGCCGTCTTGAGGGCTGCCTGGATTTGACGGGTTACGACGTCCCGGTCAAGGGGACGCATTCGTCCGATCAGCAGGGTCGTATTTGCCCGAAAGCGGGCGTTCTTCGATTTTGATTCCTTTTCGATACGTTCGTAGACCAGTCGGGCGGTAGCCACGCGGTTGACCATGATCGCGAGCGAACGCGGCGTGGATTCGGCAATGATGGCTGCGGCCTGTTCGAGGAGATCGGTTGCCAGCGTCTCCTGTTGCTTCGCCTTGGTTTTTGCGATGGAGACTGTCAGGCGAGCGGGCTTGGACGCTTTCAAGCGCTTGCTCAGCACCGGATGTTCGCGGTCCGCTTGGGTGAGGCTGATCCTGCTTTTGGCCGCCTTGGGAGGCGTGGCGGTCATCTGCACCCAACGCAACGGGGGCGGCTTGATAGCAGTCGCGGTCCGGGCGATATGGTGTTCGCGGAATCGTTGAAGGGTGGCAACGGTCTCGGCAAAAGGACGGCTGATGTGCGCTTCATCGAGAATCCAGAGCGCATCGGTTGCCACCAGGGCGGCATGGATAGGGCGGGCGTTGGGAGTGACCCCGTATCCCCGGAACAGCATCCGCGAACCGATCTGATCGACGGTGGTGGCGATGAGGGTCGGTTGAAGCAGGGAGCGGGCCCAACGCTGATCCCGGAAAATGGCGCCGCGGAGCTGGACGCAATCAAGTGGGGGATGGGGAAAGGGAGAAGGATTGAGCAAGCGCAGGGCCTCGGCAACAGTGGCACAGGCGGGCTGCTCTGGGCAGGGATTCGCGAGAACTTTCACCATGCGACGGGCGCATTCAAAGGCTTCGTCAACAATCACCCGCCGGTTGACGATGAAGAAAATGCGGCGCGCCGCAGTGCGCTCGCAGAGCGCTAATTTCGCTTGGGCGGCGAGCGCATAGACGGCGACTTCGAGACAGGCCGTCTTTCCGCAGCCGGTAGGCGCGGCGATGAAGCCCGGCCAGTCTCCGGCGACGGCCCGCTTGGCGAGATCCATCTGCCAGGGAAAGGGAGCATGGCCATTATTCAGCTCGGCGAAGAAATCGGAGAAGGTTGGTAGCGTCATTATTCTTCGTCGGTGTGAAAACCGAGTCGGCGTTTGGGTTTCACTTCAGGGGGTTGGAGCAGGGGCAGAAGCTTCTGGTAGATGTCCCAGAGGGCCTGATCATGCCGCATGAGTGTTTTGTCGATTTCCGCCAGACGCTTCAGGATGATGGCATTGGCCATGAGATTCTCACGCATTTTGACGAAGGCACGAATCACATAGACGCTCATGGAGACGGCTTCGTCCGAGTTGAGGATGGTTGAAGCCATCAGTGCGCCGTGTTCGGTAAACACCCAGGGGAGATACTTGCGATGCCTGCCACGGCCCGGGGACTTTAAGGTCACAATTTGTGACCTTAAAGCAAGCCACTCATCATCAGTGAGTTGGAACGCGAATTCAGGGGGAAAACGCTTGGCGTTACGCTTGAAGGCCTGATTGAAAACCTTGGTTTCCACTTCATAGATTTTTGCCAAGTCACTATCGAGAACGATTGGCATGCTGCGAAGGGTATAAACTGGAAGATTAAATGCCTTCATGCATTTGCTCCCTTTCTCCACGGCTTGCAGAGGCCATAGCCCCGGTAGCGGCCAGAGCCGAGAATCACCGGTCCAAGAACGGGCCGGTCGAAGCGCAACCAGACATGCACCTGGCGCCGGTTGGGACCGCCCGGGCGAACCGGCATCAGCGGATACCCGTCCGGGCCCGGCTTGGAGCGTGGAGCGCCGAGATGCCACGAGGTTTTGTCGATGTCGATCTCAATCGGGTCGGGCAGACCGATGCGGTGGCAGCTTGCCGTGATGATGTCCGCGACTTCAGCCAAATACCGTTTGCGGTCCTTGAGCGGATCAGCATTCGGATGGCGATCGAGGACTACCGGAGAGACACTGGCCCAGACGTCATGAGGTCCGGTCCATGTTGCTGAACGCAGCGCCCGCGGTGGCGTAGGGCGAAGCTCTTCACCAAGGGTCCAGAGGCCCAGTTTTCCAAGGGTCAATTTGATTTCCTGCGGCAGGCCTTTGGCGTCGTAGAGCAGCTTGCCGAGGAGCCTGCCCCGGTCTTGCTGGGGGACTGCCCGGGGAAAAACAAGGGCGACCCCAAGCAGGTGGCCGTCGGCATGTTCATGGCCGACGAAACCGAGCGGGATAAGCGCGAGATGCGGCTGTTCCGAAGGTTTACCGTCGGCCTGATGGCCATTCACCCATTCCGGCGTCGGGGAGGTCAGTTTTTCAACCGCACCACGCAAGGCGGTAAGCAGGCGCCAGGTGGATTCGAGTCCGAGATTGGGTCCCTCGCGTTTGTCGAGAACGAGGAGGACGTTGTCGAATACGGTACAAGCCGGTGACACATCATCCCGGCCATCGGAAATGCGGCGGTAAATCTGGGTCATACTGAGGACAGGGCGGCGGGAACTGGGAGCGGTCAGACTTGCCTTCCATGGGACGCCAAACTCGGTCTCGAACTCGGCCTTGGCCGCCTTGTGCTCTTTTCCTTTGGTTGATTCGATACGGACGAGAAATTCGTAGAACCGCTCCACCGCTTCGCCGTTGTATTGTTGACGCAGGTAGTCGAGACAGCCCGGCCCGACCACGCGGAAACGCTCCAGTCGTCCGGCCCCGCTCCCCTCCTGCACAGGCACCCATCCGGATCCTTCTGCCGGGGCTTCTGCGCTCACCCACATGCGCACCAGCGAAGAGGAGTGCCCGATGCGGATAACCTTGGCGCAGATCCGCTCCAAGGCGGCGCGCTGGGTATCGGAGGGTTCGGCATCCGGCCAGTGAAGGAAGACGGCGGATTCGTGCGGGCGGACTTTCGGGAAGGTGCGAGGCTGACGATTGGTACGATACGCGGGGAAAATTGTCCGTTTGCTGGGCCCCATGTCATTGGGAGGGACAAATACATCCACAACGTCGCGGCGGTCGGTGATCTCAGAACCAAGGACCGACGGCGCCTCCAGCCCTTCGAGCCATCGCAACGCAGCTTCCTCTTCTCGCCAAATTTGGTTAGCCGCCGACCCTGATGGGTCTGGTTTAGTCTCGAAGTACGCCGCCGCCATGGCCATGAAGACGCGCCCGGGATGTGGCGGCCACTCCGCCAGCGTACGGTCGCCGGTCGAGGTCGCCACCGCGTAGCCCGTGATATATTCGATGCCCAGAGTGAGCATGGATCAATCTCCGTCTTCGTCGGTGGCCTCGGTTTTGGCGATTTCCTGACTGCGCTTGAGCAGTTCGACCAGTTGCGGGGCGGGGGTCAGCTTGAGCGGTTCCTTGCGCCAGGTGAGGCCAGCCTTTTCAGCGGCGGCGACGGCCGCTTTGAGCGTCTGGATGGCGGAATCCCCATCGATGGTCAGTATGGAAGGTTGTGTGCCCGGCTTTTCCAGAAGCTCCCATTGAAGTTCCTGTTCCGGCCAGAGCAGGCAACGGGAACGCAGGTCATAACCGTTTTCGGCGGCGAGGGCGGAAGCAGTCAGCGCGAGGGCAGCAAGGACCGTGCGTCCGGCGGCATCGGTTTCCGGTGTGGGGCCGCCTCCGTTGACGGGGAAACGCAACCGCCGCAAGGCAGGGAGCGAAAGGACCGTGGTTTGCTCGGCATAGTCGATCGTGACGCCACCGGTCTTTCGATCCACATCAGGCGGAATATTTCCATGGTTGACCTCTGATGGAGAGACAGCCCCCTTTGCGGAATCGTTTTTGGCCAGGGTGTATCCATCCTTGGATTTCATTACCTTGGCGGCAGCCCGAATCTGTAAAGGATCAATCCGGCTGCTGGTCTTCGCACCGGTTTGGGCATTGATCCCGACAATCTCGGAAACCAGCGCACGCTGGAATTTCGCGCCCAGGCCGCCCTTGGGGCCGGTGGAATCCCAGATTCCGAAGATCAGAGCCGTGGGGCAGATTTCGTAGAGCGGGGTGGCGTTGTTGAGGCTGGCGTAGTCCAGCTTTTGGCCGATCTCGGATTTTCGAAAGGGCATGCCGTCCAGCAGGCTGTCCCGCAAAATCGCATCGGCCGCGCGGTGGGGGGCCTGAAGGCTGGTAATTCGGCCAATTTCGTCGAGCAGATCAAGACCTGAAAAGTCGACCTCGATAAGAGGGATTGGGCAATCGTCGAAACGGCCCGCATCGATTGCCTGTTGCAAGGCCTCCTCAAGTCGATTGGCCTGCGACTGGACCGAGTCCATGAGCACGCAGGGAATGGTGGCATAACTGCCGTCCGGCTGCTTCACACGGCGATCCTCGGTGGCGTAAACGGCCCCGGCATAGGTGGGCGGGAAGGCTTTGTCGCCTTCGCCCCCGGCGGGTTGAAGGCGCGTCCGGGCACGAAAAGCGGCGGCTGAGCCGGCCACGGCGGATTGGAGGATTTTGAGGTCGATGGTTTTCATAACTGCATTATTTGTGTATCTGGGATTGATCAAATTCTGGAAACAGCCTTCCCATCAACGGAACCAGTCCGGGAGCTTGGCCTCGGCTGTGAGATCCGGGGCGAGAGCCGGTGACTTTCTTGAATGCTCAATTATAATCACGGCTTCATTCTTCCATACCCTCACGGGCTTGCCGGGTTTCCTCCATGGAACTGCAATCGAAGTGCCCCTTGCCGGTCGTTTTGTAAAGGGGCTCTGGAACAAATCGTTCCTGTACCGCGAGCCCTTCTTCTGCAATAAGCTGTGCCACCCGCCGCTCTTCCGGAGTCAACGAACTGGATGATGGTTTTTGGGAGGGTTTCCCGGGTGGGAGTTTCAAGAAAAAAAACCTCCGTACAACTTTGACGGCAGGAGTATAAATGAATTGGACAGGGGCACAGCGCACGAGAAGCGGTATGGCATGGAGTGTGTATATCGGCAAGAAATTTTCAGCCCCAGGAATGTAAATTGGTGAGCGAGGGGGAGGTTTGTTAAAGACTGCTACATACATGGAGGCAGTATAGCGCGAGGGATCGGACAAAAGCCGTCCAACCCCGGGACAAAATGGCCTGACGAAGGACCTCACCCCCCTTGCCTTGCTTGCTGCCGTCTCACGACAAAAGGAAATCAAAATCCTCGCGGGAGACCATGCCAGCGGAGGTGCGCCGCCCGGCGGTCTGGCCGAGGACGGCATCGAAGAGCTTCTGTTTGCGGGCTTTGAGGAGCATGATCTTCTCCTCCACCGAATGGCGCATGATCAGGCGCTGGATGAAGACGGTCTGGGTCTGTCCAATCCGGTGGGCGCGGTCGGAGGCCTGGTTTTCGACGGCGGGGTTCCACCATGGGTCGACGTGGAAAACGGTTTGGGCCCGGGTGAGGTTGAGGCCGACTCCGCCGGCGCGGAGGCTGATGAGGAAGAAGAGGGGCTCCCTTGAGGACTGGAAGGTGCGGACAAGCTCCTTTCGCCTGGCGGCGGGAACAGAACCATCGAGCCGCAGGACGGGCAGGCCGGCATCGGCTGCCATCTTCCCGACAAGGTCAAGGGTGCGGGTGAACTGGGAGAACACGAGGGCGCATTGGTCCTCCTCCTTGAGTTCCCGCAGCTTGTCAAGCAGGTAGGTCAACTTGGGGACGGGTTCCCTGACGGATTTCCCGAGCAACTCGGGCGAAACACAGACCTGACGCAGGCGGAGGAGGGCGGCGAGGGCAACGATGCCGGCCTGCGAGCGGGTCTTTTCCTTGAAGGCGGTCATGACCTCCTCGCGGACTTCGCCGACGGTGCGGGTGTAAATCTCCTTCTGCTCACGGGTCATTTCCAAGCGGACATCGGACTCCTGCTTGGGCGGCAGTTCGGTGAGGATCTCAGCCTTGCGGCGGCGGAGGACGAACGGGCGCGCCCGGTTGAGGAGGCCGCTTCCCCCCTCGCGGGCCGTTTTCATGAAAGCGGCGTAATCCCCGAAAATACCGGGCAGGGCAAGCTCAAGGATGGAATAGTATTCACCGATATGGTTTTCGAGAGGTGTTCCGGTGAGACAGACGGTAAAGCGCCGCTGCACCCGGCGGACGGCCGCTGTCCGAGCGGCCTTGATGTTCTTGAGGGCCTGGGTCTCGTCGAGGAGGAGGACGTCGAAGGGGATGGTCTCAAGGAGAGCAATATCCCGGCGGAGGATGTCGTACGTCGTAAGGACAAGGTCGGCTTTTCCGAAGGCCTCACGGTCGCGGGTGTTGCCATGGTACTCGCAGACCACCAGGGAGTCCGCAAAGGTTTCGATTTCATGGTGCCAGTTGAAGAGGAGGGTCGGCGGAACAAGGACAAGGTGGGGGGCTTTTGAAACGTGCCGCTTCCGCTCCTTCAACCAGAGGAGGAACGTGATGGCCTGAACGGTCTTGCCAAGGCCCATGTCATCGGCCAGACAGGCCCCGAACCGGTTTTCGTAGAGGAAGGCCAGCCAGTCAAAACCGCGTTTCTGGTAATCCCGCAAGCGCGCCGAAAGGGCTTTGGGAACGGGTCGTTGCGGGATGTCGCGCAGATCCTGCAATCGGGTGAAGATGGCTTCCGCCTCTGGAGGCAACCGGACGGTCACGCCTTGCTTGCGCAATTCAATCCAGTCGAGAATCTGCAGGCGCGGAATACTCCATGCCTTGCCCTTTTTCCCTTCTCTTGATTTTGAGACAAGAATCCTGCGGATCGCCTCGGCCGCCTCGGCTTGGCCAAGGTCCGGAAGGATGAATCCGTCGGCATCCTCGAGCAGCAAATCGCCACTGATGAGGCGCCGCCATTCATCCGCGGAAAGGGTCAGCTCCTCACAGCGCAGTTCGGGCTTGAGCTCGAACCAGTCGATATCCTTCGATTCCGCGACATCGAGCGAAAAGGTCACCGGGGCCAGACGGGTCGCCTTTCCTGAAACCGAAAAGGCGGCTCCAAGGGCCCTTGCGGCGAGGGCAAGCCGGCGCAGGTCGGCGGAACCGGCGAGGGATCCGGGAAGGAGTTCATCGCCCAGGTTGAGGATGCTCTTGCGATCGGGCAAGGTGTTGCCGAAAAGAAGCAGGCCGGCGAAAAGGCGGGCCGGGGAATCCATGAGAACCCACTGCGGTTCGGGATCGCCCATGGCCATGAGGTGCTTTCCCTCGGCGGGAGCGGCCCAGTTGCGCTCGAAGCGGCGCAGCCAGCGGATGGCCTTGTTTTTCAGACGGAGCCGGGCGAAAACAGAATCAACGGACGCATCCCGGACAATCCGTTCACGGTCCTTCTTTGAGGGTGAAAGCAGAAGGGCGCGGGCGGCATCCATCAGTACGGAAAAGCGGCCTTTGGCCGCAAGAAGGCGGCGGTCGATGTCCTCGGCAAGAAGGTCGTGCTGGAGACATGGTAGGAGATAGTCCCACAGCGGCAGGCTCTGGCCACCGCAGTCGATTCCGGTTTCCGCCGTCCCCGGACGGCCCCGGCCCGGTAGGCCGTCAACCCGGATCCACCCCAACAATGGGTCCGCCGGAGGGAGGGCGTCCCATCCGACGACGTTTAAACCGCGAAACAATACAGTCCCATCAATCTTGCCCTGCCGGAGGTTCAAAGGAACTGCGAGAGCCCTGGCATTCCACTCATCGACAGGGCAACCATTTTCTTCAGCCCGATAGAACAGGGAGGGGATCACCTCGCGGTTGTGGGCGGCGATATGCACGTGCGAACGCGCCATACGGACCAACCGGTCATCCTTCGGGAAATAAACCGACAACAACGTGTCGTCGTCCGTAATGACACGCCCGTCGGGAAGAACGGCGCGTACCGCCTCCTCTTCGACCGGGACATTGCCGATGGCCATGATCCACTCGTCATCCGTGTTCAGGTGGAGAAAGTGGCGGCCCTCGATTGGGCCGTGGCGGGAAGGCAGTTCGCATGTCGTTCCCTCCGCGTCGGTCCAATAGGCGCGGACGCCCGCTTTACGGGCGGCGGGGACGATTTCCGCGAGTAGCGGGCCAAGTTGATCCTTTGCAACCGGATAGGCCCTGCCCGTCTTCTTGGGGGAATACGGACCCCGCCCGAGGCCGCATCCATCCAGCAAGGCCACGGCCTTCCGGCCCGTGACCATGAATTGGAAGTCCCCCCAGGGGACCGGCTCCAGCCGGATTTCCGGCTCCCCTTCGTCCGCAGATTCCGGATGGATACCCATGGACCCCAACAAGTGGATCCGGCGTTCCTCCAGCTCGTGGTCATCCGGTCCGCCGTGACCGATCCGGCGACCGGTGAACAGATCCAGCGCCAACAGGACGACCGCCGCGACATGCTTGCAGGCCCCGCTTTCCGTGTAGGCGGGGCAGTCACAATCATGGAGCAGTTGATTTCCTTCGATCCCGAGCAAAACGGTGTAGATGCGCCCGCCGCGGACCTTGGCGACCAGCCAGCCCGGCTTCTTGGAAAAGGCCACGAGATCATGCACGACCCCACGCTCGAAATACCGCAACCCTCGCTCGAGGAAGGCCCTTTCGGCCAGATTCCAGAACGCGGCCGCGGTCAACAAGCGGAACCCTGAATAGGATTCCGGCAAATGCTGTACAAAGGATTCGTGATTCACCCCATGAAAAAACCGTCTGGGGCACGGCAATGGCAAGACGGAATGCCGGTTTGAACCCAAAGGGGCTGCTGCAGATCTGCTGAATGAAAATACCGGCGTTGTATGGATCCGGGATCCACGGTATCCTGCCAGCCTGGAAAAGGCTCAGCCCGGGAATCCGGGCAATGGACCGGATCGGTTATGCTCCCGATTGGCTGGAATTGGGAAACAGGTCGAGCTGGTGGCGTTCCTCCACTGGTGGATCGTTTTGATCAGCAATGGGCCGGATGAGGTCTTGGCCCTCCGCTGCCGATTTGTTGACGGCGCGGGAAACGGCATGGCTGGTCAGATACCCCTCAGGGACGGCCAGTTGGCAAACCGAAATGATGTCGGGCTTTACATCGGAGGTGTCCAGCCAGTGGTCCCAGGCCTCCCGGCGGAGAATCACCGGCATGCGGTGGTGGATCCGGCCGACGGTCTTGTTGGCGGCGGTTGTGATCAACGAAACGGACAGGATCTCCGATCCGGAGGGATGGAGCCAGTGTTCCCAGAGCCCCGCCATGGCCATGAAATCCGCCTCCTTCGGATGAAAATAGTACGGTTGCCTCGGCGAGGTCCGCCGGTCCCACTCGTAGAAGCCGCTGGCCGGCACCAGGCAGCGCCGGTAGCGGAAGGCGTCCCGGTAGGCGGGCTTCCCGGCGATAGTCTCCGCGCGTGCGTTGATCATCCTGTACCCGATGTCCGGGTCCTTTGCCCAGTGGGGCACCAGCCCCCAGTGCAGGATCTCCGCCTTTCGGCCGCCCTTGTCGCGGTCCTCAAGGATCGCCACGATGCCCGTACCCGGTGCGATGTTGTAGCGGGCGCGCCATGACGCCTTCAGCTCATCGGCGAACTCGGCGAGGAAGGCGCGGGCAAGGGCCTCGTGCCCGGCGCTCAAGGTGTAGCGTCCGCACATTGTTTTACCAGATAAGTTAACTCACGTCCCGATCCCCGGAAAGATATCCTTGATGGCGGTGATGAGCATCTGCACCGAGATTACCGTGAGGAGCATTCCCATGAGGCGCTGGAAGGCGGCGAGGCCGCGATGGCCGACGATGCGGTTGACCACGGGGGCAAAAAGAAAGGCGACCAGGCTGACCCCCATGGACACGAGGATGGCCACGACCCAGATTCCCATGCGGCCGGGATACTGGCCGGCAAAGAGCATGACGGTCGCCACGGCGGAAGGCCCGGCAACAAGGGGAACGGCCAGCGGGAAGAGGATCGGCTCCTCCCCGTGCTTCACGCCCATCCAGCTGGTGTCGGTGGGAAAGATCAGCTTGACCGCGATCAGGAAGAGGACGATGCCCCCGGCGAGGCGCAGGGCCTCCTCGGTCAGGTCCAGCAAACGCAGGAGTCCCGGCCCAAGGAAGAGGGCGAGAAGCAGGACAACCGTGGCCAGGATCACCTCCCGGGTCACAAAGGTGTAAGGTTTCCGGGTCCCTTCCAGGCAGGTCAGGACAATCGGCAGGTTGCCCAGCGGATCGGTCACGATGACCAGAAGTATAATGGCGGAAATCAAATCCATTTCTCTTTCCTCTCACAAAGCAACGGAGAGACAAAGACACGGAGCCATTCATACAAATAAGGACAAGAACAAGAAGATAACTCCGTGTCTTTGTCTCTCCGTGCCTTTGTGCGATAATGTAAAGAAATCATCACCCTTCCTCCCCTTCTATCGGGATTTCCTCGATCTGCTCCATCTCCGGCAGCTTCTTCTTGCTGTCCTCGGCGAGGGATTCGAACTTGCGGGCGGTGACGAGGACGCGGGTCTCCATGGAGCGAAGGCTCTTGTTGTAGGCCTCCACCGCCTTTTTCAGCGACTTGCCAACATCCGCGTAATGCTCCGTCTGCGTGGTGAGCCGCTCGTAGAGCTCCCGCCCGAGGGCGCTGATCTCCTTGGCCTGCTCGGCGATGGCCTCCTGCCGCCAGCCGTAGGCGGCAGCCTTCAGCAGGGCGATCAGCGTCGTCGGTGTGGCCAGGAGCACGTTCTCACTGGTCCCGAACTGGATCAGGTCGGGATCCTGCTCCAGGGCCGCGCTGAAAAACGCCTCCCCGGGAAGAAACAGGACCACGAACTCCGGCGAAGGATCAAACTGGCGCCAGTACTGCTTGGAACCCAGTGCCTTGATGTGGTCCCGGATCTGGCGGGCGTGGCGTTGCAGCAAGGCCACTGTCTGCTCACCGTCCTTCGACTCCAGCGCCTCCAAATAGGCCGCCAGCGGGGCCTTGGCGTCGACCACGATGTTTTTCCCGCCGGGCAGCTTGACGATGAGGTCGGGACGGAGCCGGCCCTGTTCCCCCTCGACACTCGCCTGCTGGACAAAGTCCACGTACTCGGTCATCCCGGCAAACTCGACGGTCCGCTCCAGCTGCACTTCCCCCCAGCGGCCGCGCACGTTCGGGGTCTTCAAGGCAAAGACCAGGTTGTTCGTTTCCGATTGCAACTTCCCCTGCGTCTCGAGCAGGCTGCGGATTTGTTCCTGCAGGCCGGCATACGCGCTGGTGCGCGCCTTCTCCACCGCCTGGATCTTCTCGTCGACCTGCTCCAGCGACTTCCGGATCGGCGCCACCAGCTCGTTGATCGCCTGCTGGCGCCTTTCGAGATCCCCCCTGGCGCCCTCCTGGAGGCGGCCGAACACCTGCTTCGCCAAGTCCAGAAACTGCAGGTTGTTTTTCTGCAGGGCGTCCGCCGAAAGCGCCTTGAAGGTCGATTCGAACTTCTCCCGCAGCTCCTTCAGCTCCGCCAGCCGCTGCGCCGAAGCCTCCTGCTCCATCCCGCGCCGGGTCGCCTCGTCGGCGTGCCGCCGCCGGTATTCGTCCCGCTCCGCGGCAAGGGCCGCGAGCTTTCCCGAAAGGCTGGCCCGGCCGGCAAACCAGCCGACCATGCCCAAAAGCACTGCAAGGAGAGTTCCCAGAAGCCATTCCATGCCAGATGTTATGAAGATAGCCCGGAAAACTTCAAGGCGGGTCTTCGCGCCTGAAGGCGCACCTCGCAGAGGGACATAAAAAAGCCCCGCTTCGCTTTCTCAGCTCCGCGGGGCATAAACCTGGCGATAACCTACTCTCACACCGCATCGTGGCGGCACTACCATCGGCGATTACGTGCTTAACGCTGGTGTTCGGGATGGGAACCGGTGTTTCCACGTACCTATGGTCACCAGAGAGAGTACCTCGGACCGGATCAGGCTTGCTCGGGTTATCGCCTCCTGTCCGGATTCGGAAAATCTAGTCCAGTTCCTTGTGGGTAAAATAAACGCCTGAAGTGCGACGGTTACCATATAGATGAATCAAGCCGACAGGGTAATTAGTACCAGTTAGCTCAATGTGTCACCACACTTACACACCTGGCCTATCGACGTGGTAGTCTTCCACGACCCTTAAGGGAGAT
>JBNGDP010000083.1:0-16674 GCA_049975345.1 Oceanipulchritudo sp.
CCAGAGTGGTGGCCGTGAGGCTAACGGGCGACATGGCCACCGGTCTCTGGTGGAATTGAGTGGGTCACAACGCCAGGAGCTCAAGGACCCGTTGCGCAGCCTTTGCGTAATCAGAAAGCGCCTGCTTCTGGTCATCGCTCAGGTTGGTCTGGTCTGTCAGCTTTTGCTCGGCAGTTTCCTTTGCACCGAGGGTTCCCAGGAGGAATTCCCGGTGCGGGTCCTTCTGTGTCCCGCCCGATGAAACTTGGAGGGAATTGATGGCTTCTGCGATCTTCCGCGCGGACAGAACTCCATCGACCTCCTTGGCCTTCTTGAGGACCTTGAGGGCGATCTTCCGGGCTTCCTCGTCAGATGATGCCTTGATTCCTTCCAGTGCAAGCGCCTGGGACTGGTTCAGTTCGGGAAACTCCTCCCTAACCATGATGGCCAGCTTGGCTGCCTTCATGTTGCGGCGTGCCGTAGTTTCCGAGAACCCGAGGTCCTTCGTTGCGAATTCCATCGCAGAGCGACGACCGAGGGCGAGATCAAGCCCCTTCGCTTCTAAATGAAGCAGGTAGCTTCCGACAAGGATGCAGTAATTATCTGCACCGGAGGTCAGGGTCATTCCGAGGGTCCTGACCTCGTGGGGATCATTCCCCATATTTGCTTCAAGGAAGTCGTACTGTTGCGCGACTGCCTTGAAGCCGAGTGCCTCCCGAATCAGGGAGGGCTTTTGTGTGTTTTCAGGCATGGTGTTTATGGGTTTGCTCCCGGAAGCACCGGCTTCCGGAAAGGATTGGCGAGCCCGTGAGATAGCGGTCCAGCTCTTCACGAGCGAACCGTAGGGGCCGTTTGTAATTAGGAAGGGGCCTGATCAGCCCGGCACGGGCACGCTTCTTAAGGGTCTCGGGATGGAGATCCAAATATTTCGCAGCTTCGTCGGTGGTATAAATCGGCTTTTTGGGGCCCTCATTAACGAGAGCACGTAGAGCGATTAGGATATCGTCAGGTGACTTGTAAGTGCTGAGGTCCATAGGTAAAACATGTAGCTACACATTTGGATTGTTTAAAATTAGCGCGTGTTTTTGGGGGAGACATTAAATCCACGCCGCTCCAGCTCAACGATAAGGCTTTTCGTTGAGAGATGCTCAATGAGCGGTTGGGAGATCTCATTGGATTGGGGACCATCGTGTTGGAGAGTGTCATTCAGGGAACGAATGCAGGCCTCCCCCACATCTGACATGCTCACCTTTAAGTCCTCCGCGAGTTCCTTCATGCGAGCATGTGTCTCTGGATCTAACTTGACAATTTTAGCGAATCGACGGCCTGGCAGGCGTGATCTCTGTACTTTTTCGATATAATCAACCGTAAGACCTTTGACTCCTTGTGTGAAATTTTCCGAGGTTGTCAGGTTCATGCCCAGGCAATTCTCCCGCAGTGCTTCCGCGAGTGCCTCGGTAAACATAAGGTTGGTCCTGTTCTTTGTAGGGGCTTGATTTTTCATTAGCACAACAAATATGTGTAGGGACACAAGTAATTGCAAGAACTTTTTCTACTTTTTTGGAAAAATCTTAAAATACGCGTCTCCGGCGGCCTTTTCGACCTGTGCACGGTAGTGGTCTTCCAGGATGCGCAAACTGCCGCGATGCCCTAGAATAGTGGCCGTGAGGCCGACATCGCCCTTCCAGGCAACGTGGTAGGAGGCAAAGGAATGACGGAAGCCATTTTTTTTCGATTTGATGCCCGCCCGGATGAAAATCCGCTTTTTCCGCTCCTCGTAGTCGCGTTTGTTGATCCCATAGCCTGATTCCGGGGCGATTTCCAGCCACTTCCATAGTGTCTCCGGAAAGTGTTGGAGGACCAGACGTTTCCTCCCTTTGGCCTTTGCTGCCGGAATGACAATGTTCCGGGCTGAGACCCGAACCTCATCGGCACAGATCCTCAGAGCCGAACTAGGCCTGAGGCCAGCAAACAGACCTAGGGCAAAGGGAACAAGCATGGCTGGATCCATTTCTCTGGCCGTCTCCAGGATTTTCTTAACCTCGGCGGTGGTGTAGACTTCCGGTTCCGGTCGAATGACTTGGGGCTTGGGAACGTGGTTTACCACATTCTCCGTCACCCACTTCCGCTCCAGAGCGAACGCAAAGGCCGCTTTCAAGTGCTTGCGATAGTGCACCCTTGTTTCCGGAACAAAATCAAAGGAAGCAATCCAGTTTGTGATCTCGTCTGCCGTGATCTCGCGGATTAGAGAACCCGGGAAGGAATCATTGAATCGATTGAGCACCAGGGACAAATGCCGGACGTAATCTTCCGTTACGCCCGTTGCCTTTGTGTACTCCTCGTACTGGTCAAATACCTCCTTAACCGATTTTTTCTCCAAGTCGACGTGCTTGGCCAGGGCCTCCCGAAGGATTGAGATAAAATCGCGCTTCTCGCCTGCGAGCTTCTTTAGATACAGGTATTCCTGATAATAGCTCCAGTCGATATCGAGAATGGAATCCCCGTGTTTGGACGAGTTTTTTTCCAGCTCCGAGGCGTAAGAATCACGCTTCTCTTTCGTTTCAAAGAATTTCGAGCGGCGGTTACCTTCCGCATCCTTCCATGCGACTTCCCAGGGCTTAGCGCGACCCTCCCGTTTCTTTTTGTGGATCTTCTTCATAATACTGCCTTTTGTTGGGTCGTTTTTATGTTCGACCCGTAGTTGCAGTCTGGTTGTCGATCCGGTTGCAGGCAGTTGCAAGGACGTGCTTTTTTAGCCTTTTCAAGGCTTCTGGCGGCTTCCTTTGGTCGTGAAAGGAAATTGCTGGAACAGCTTAAACGCCAATAAGTTCCAGTATTTATAAGGGTGGGGGCGCTATCGCGACGAGGCATCTGGTGGAGCTGATCGGGATCGAACCGACGACCTCGTCATTGCGAACGACGCGCTCTTCCAACTGAGCTACAGCCCCATCCAATGTAAGGTTATTTCCCAGACTTTGAGACTATCGAAGCGTCTCCGTCAATGAATAAGAGAAGGCATGGCGCTTTGTGTTGAGCAGGATCAATTGGCAGATGACCAGGAAGAGGCTCCCGGCCGTCAGCATCACTTTCGCCCCAAGGCTCTCCTCGAGAAACCGGCTGAAGAAGAAAACCGCCAGAAACGGCAGGAGCACGCTCAACAGGATCCCCGGAACATAGACCGCCCGGGCCTCGTTGAAATTCAGGTAATGCGGATAGCGGTGGATGCGAAGACCCAGGTAGGCCGATCCCGCCAGGGCCGGCAGGCTGGCCCCGAGCAGGCTTTTCCCCGCCTCCGCCATCTCCTGGACAAGGCAGTTGGCCCCCAGGATTCCCAGCACAAGGCACAGGTTCACCAGCACCAGAAACAGGAACATCGCCCATTGCAGCGGCTGCATCAGGGTTTGGCGCGTGACTTTCCGGACGATCTCCATTTGGCAAATATCCTTATCTTATCCAGGAATGGTTTTGACCCCTATCCCTGTAAATCCATTGACGCCTTTGTCAATAGCCACGCAGCCTGACTGGAACGGAAAATATGTAAAGGCCCGGGACGGGGCGGTATTTTCTACAGACGCCGCCGGATCTCGTCGAGGATCAGCTGGGATTGCTGCTGGTCACCGAAAACACCCACCCGGATTCCCAGCTTCGTCATTTGCCGGGTCTGGGCCTCCGTCTTGATGGTGATCTTCTCGTCCTGCGCGTTGCGGTACACGAATTTCCCCGCGAGCAGGTCCCGCTCCCGTGAAATCGTGTACAGCTCCAGGGCCTCCGCCGTCTGTTCGACCGCGTCGTTCACGTTCTTGACCGGATCATCCAGGACAATCTGCAGTTCCCCGCGCACATAGGCCACCGTCCCGGCCGCCGCGCCCCCCGCCGCCACCACCGCCACACAGCCGCTGAAGGCCAACGGCACAAGGAGAAGCAGGGAGAGGAGGAAAAGAGGGCGCGGGAATGGTGTTTTCATGAATCGGAATAATGAGTGGATTCCCCATAATCTCAAGCTCAAGCTCAATCTTAATCTCAAGCTTGGCCTTTTGAGCCGGGGTAATCCCACTTCGAGTGGGCGTCTGAATCGATTAAGATTAGGATTAGGGTTATTACTCAGCAATTGATTTAGTTTACACTGATTCGCTAATCATCGGGATCGCTATTGCTATCGGGATCGGGTCTCGGACCGCATTATAGGCGGGTTTCACAACGTCCAAGCAACCCGATCGCGATCCCGATCCCGATCGCGATTGATGTCACCTGTTTGAGTTTCGGATTAATAAGATTAGGATTTCGATTGAGCTTGAGACCTTAAAATCTTACACGTGTTGGATTGACAGGGGCGGGAGGACCTGTTTTAGCCATTGGCTAAAGAAGATGAGCACAGAAGAAAAATCGGAAATCGGGCTGATCGGCCTGGCGGTGATGGGGCAGAATCTGGCCCTGAACATAGCGGACCACGGGTTCCGGATCTCGGTGTACAACCGGACGACGAGCAGGATGGAGGAATTCGTGGGGAAGCATCGGGGGACGCCGGGCGGCCTGGTGGGGGAGCCGACCCTGGAGGGCTTTGTGCAGTCGCTGAAGCGGCCGCGCAAGATCATCATCCTGGTGCAGGCGGGGACGGCGACGGACAAGGTGATCGAGGGGCTGGTTCCGCTTCTGGAGGAAGGGGACATCATCATCGACGGGGGCAACGCCAAGTGGACGGACACGATCCGGCGGGAGCGTGAACTGACGGCGAAGGGGCTTCGTTTCATTGGCAGCGGGGTTTCCGGCGGCGAGGAAGGGGCGCGATTTGGTCCGAGCCTGATGCCGGGCGGCGCCCCGGAGGCATGGGGGGAATTGAAACCGGTCTGGGAGGCGATCGCCGCCAAGGTGGACGCGAAGACGGGCCGACCGCTGGAAGGGGCGGAGCCCGGCAAGCCGGTGGAGGGCGGGGTTCCCTGCGCGGCCTGGATCGGCCCGAACGGGGCGGGGCACTATGTGAAGATGGTGCACAACGGGATCGAGTACGGCGACATGCAGATGATCTGCGAGGCCTACGACCTGATGCGGGGGGTCCTCGGCATGGGGGCGCCGGAAATGGGCGAGGTGTTTTCGCAATGGAACGCCGGCATGCTGGACAGCTTTTTGATCGAGATCACGGCGGACATCCTCAAGCAGGCGGATCCGGAAACGGGCAAGCCGTTCGTGGACGTGGTTCTGGACACGGCCGGGCAGAAGGGGACCGGCAAGTGGACCAGTGTGAACGCGCTCGACATGGGCGTACCGGCCCCGACGGTTGCGGAGGCGGTGTTTGCCCGCTGCCTGAGCGCGGTCAAGGAGGAGCGCGTGTCCGCGGAAGGGATTCTCAAGGGGCCGGAGGCGTTCTCGTTTGACGGCGACAAGGCGGAATTCATCCAGGCGATCCACGATGCCCTCTACTGTTCCAAGATTTGTTCCTATGCGCAGGGCTTCCAGTTGATGCGCGAGGCGCAGAAGGAGTACAAATGGACGCTGAATTTCGGCGAGATCGCGCAGATCTGGCGGGGCGGCTGCATCATCCGGGCGGTCTTCCTGCAGAAGATTACCGAGGCCTACGAGCGGGACCCGCAGCTGGCGAACCTGCTTCTGGATCCCTATTTCAACAAGACGATCCAGCAGGCGCAGGCGAACTGGCGCAAGGTCGTGGGGGTCGCCGCGCAGGCGGGGATCAGCATCCCGACCTTCAGCAGCGCGTTGAGTTACTACGACGGCTACCGCACCGCCCGCCTGCCGCAGAACCTCTTGCAGGCCCAGCGGGATTATTTCGGGGCCCACACCTACGAGCGCACCGACCAGCCGCGGGGGAAGTTCTTCCACATCGACTGGCCGGACCCCAGGCGCCCGCAGTTCGGGGCGTAGGGGAATCAAATGATCGCTCGCAAAGGCGCCAAGACGCCAGGAAATGGGAATTGCTCAGGCTTGGCGGCTTGGCGGCTTGGCGAGAGAAATCATAATTCACACGTCTTTCAGGGCCCGTTTCCAGCGGCGGAGCTCCGCCTTGATCTGCTTCGGGCCCGGCATGCCGGTGTTCTCCCGTCCGGCGAGGGCCTGCTTGACGGAAAAGCAGCCTGTCCAGTCCGCCCCAATCTGCTTGCAGATCTTCTGCGCTTCATCCAGCGGGATGGCGTCCAGGGGACAGACACTTTTTTCCGAGAGGGCCACCAGTTTACCGACGACATGGTGGGCTTCCCGGAAGGGAACGCCCTTGAGAACAAGGTAATCCACCAGATCCGTGGCGAGGAGCAAGGGATCCTCCACCGCCTTGGCGCAAACGGGCTCGCACACCTCCATGCCGGCGAGGGTGCCCTCGAGAACGAGCAGGCAGTCAAGGGTGTTGTCGAAGGCATGGAAGACGGGCGGCTTGTCCTCCTGCAAGTCGCGGTTGTAGGTCAGCGGCAAACCCTTGACGAGGGTGAGCAGCCCGCCGACCTGCCCCATGATGCGCGCCGCCTTGCCCCGGATCAGCTCCAGCGAGTCCGGGTTTTTCTTCTGTGGCATGAGGCTGGAACCGGTCGTGTAGGCGTCCGGCAGCCGAACAAACCCGAACTCCCGGCTGCTCCACAGGATCAGGTCCTCCGCGACGCGGGAAAGATGGGTGGCGGTCAGGGCGCAACAGTTGGCGAACTCAAGGAACAGGTCCCGGTCCGCCACCGCGTCCATCGAATTGCGGGTCACCCGGGGACGTCCGCGCGAATCGACGAAACCGAGTTCCCGGGCGACAAATTCGCGGTCGATCGGCAGGGTGGAGCCGGCAAGGGCCCCGGATCCCAGGGGGCAGACCCGGGCCCGCTCCGAGAAATCCCGGAGCCGTTCGCGATCCCGCCCGAACATCTCCATCCAGGCCAGAAAATGGTGTGCCATGGCCACCGGTTGGGCCCGTTGCAGGTGGGTGTATCCCGGGATGGCCACCGATTGCGTGGACCCGGCCTGCTGCAGAAGGGTTCGCAGGAGGGCCGCGAGTCCCCCTTCCAGCTGTCCCGCCGCATCAAGAAAAAAGAGCCGCATGTCGGTGGCCACCTGGTCGTTACGGCTCCTTGCCGTGTGCAGCTTGGCGGCCGCTGGCACCCGTTGGGTGAGGGCCTGCTCAATGTTCATGTGGACATCCTCGAGGACCGGATCCCATGCGAATTCCCCCTTTTCAATTTCCCGCCCGATCGTCTGCAGCCCCTTGCGGATGGCCTCCTCCTCCTTTTTGCTGATCAGCCCGACGTGGGCCAGCATGCGGGCATGCGCCATGCTTCCGCGGATGTCATACGGCGCCAGCCGCTGGTCGAAGGAAACCGATTCCCCGAAGCGGATCATCCGTTCCGCGGGCCCCTCGCTGAAGCGCCCGCCCCATGTCGCCTGTTTCTTTTTGGCCATGTCAGCAGCATTGGCCTTCCGCTCTTTCAGGCAATGTTAAGTTTTGGACGATGGACGAAGGACAAAGGACGAAGGACGAAGGACGAAGGACGAAGGACGAAAGTCGAGGGCCGGGGGCTTACGGGATGAACACTCAAGGAAATTCTTTGGCTTGAACCAACCGCTTTTACCTTAGACCTTCGTCTTTCGTCCTTCGTCCAATGAAAACATTCTACATCACCACCGCGATCGATTACGCCAACGGGGCACCGCACCTCGGCCATGCCTATGAAAAGGTGCTGACCGACGTGGTGGCCCGGTACAAACGCCTGACCGGGGAATCCGTGCACTTCCTGACCGGTATCGACGAGCATGGGCAGAAGGTGACCCAGACGGCCCAGAAGCTCGGGAAAACCCCGGAGGAGCTGACCAACGAGGTGGCGCCCCTGTTCGTCGAGCTGTGCCGGCGGCTGAACATTTCCAACGACGATTTCATCCGCACAACCGAGAAGCGTCATAAGGAAGTCGTGCAGGCGATCCTGCAGGACCTGTACGACCGGGGGGAAATCTACAAGGGCCCGTACAAGGGCTTTTATTCCGTTCGCCAGGAGCAGTTTGTCCTGGAAAAGGAGCGCAACGAGGACGGAAGCTGGCCGGAGCTCTACGGCGAGGTGGTCGAGATCGAGGAGGAGAATTACTTTTTCAAACTCAGCCGGTACCAGGACTGGCTGGTGGGATACTTGAAGGAAAAGGCTTTTGTGGTGCCGGCTTTCCGTCAGAAGCAGGTGCTGGAATTCCTCAAGGACCCGGTCAACGACCTGTGCATCTCACGGCCGAAATCGCGCCTCTCCTGGGGGATCGAGCTGCCCTTTGACAACGGGTACGTGACCTATGTCTGGTTTGACGCCCTGATCAACTACATATCCGCCATCGGCTACGGGACAGCGCGCTTCAAGGACTACTGGCCGGTGGACTTCCATGTGATCGGAAAGGATATCCTTGTGCCCTCGCATTCGGTGTACTGGACTGCCATGCTCAAGGCCATCGGGATCGAGCTGCCCAGGGCCCTGCTGGTTCACGGATGGTGGCACGTCGGCGGCCAGAAAATGTCCAAGAGCACCGGCCTGAAAATTGATCCGGTGGAATTTGCCGAAACCTACGGCGCGGACGCCCTTCGTTACTTCCTGACGCGGGAAATGAATGTCGGGCAGGACAGCGATTTCACGCTCGAGCTCTTCCTCGGCCGCTACAACGCCGATCTCGCCAACAATCTCGGCAACCTGGTCAGCCGCCTCCTGAACATGGCCGGCCGGAACTGCCCGGAAGGGCTGCCGGTTGCTTCCGTCGAGGAGGAACCGGAAAAGGAATTGAAGGCGGCCTGGGAGCGCATCCGGCGGGAGGTGCTGGAGGCGTATGAACAATTCCAGTTCCACATCGCCCTTGAAAAGACCTTTTTCTTCATCACCGCCCTGAACCGCTATGCGGAAATCCGTGCACCCTGGAAGCTGGCGAAATCGGAGGAGGTGGCTGACCGGGCGCTTCTGGGGACAACCCTGGCCGCGCTGGCCGAGGGGCTGCGGCTGGCAAATACCTTCCTTAAGCCGGTCATGCCGGATATTTCGGACCGCATCTGCGGGTTGTTGAAGGAGGAACCGGTCACCCGCTGGGAAGGACAGCTGGATTGGTCCAACCGCCTGCAAGGCCGGGTCCTCGGGGAGAAAACCATTCTTTTTCCGCGGCCCTCAACGGAGTAGGATCATGCAGAATGAGATAAAGCCAGCCGCCATCCTTCTGGGGAGCCGCAGGAACCTTCCCTTTGTTTATCCGGCCGATCTGCTATTGGAAATCAGCCGGCACGTAACCTGGCTGATTGATCCCCGTCAGGTGCTGGCCACCCCCGTGGCCGAGCAGTCCCGGCTCGCCCTGCCCGTGGAAACCGAGATCATCTTCTCCACATGGGGAATGCCCCGGCTCGAGGAGGCCTTCCTCGACAAGTTGCCGAACCTGCGGGCTGTCTTCTACGGGGCCGGTTCGGTACGGAATTTTGTGACCGAAGCCAGTTGGCGGCGCGGGGTCCGCATTTTTTCAGCCGCCGCGGCAAACGCCATCCCGGTGGCGGAATTCACGGTCGCCCATGTCATCCTCGGGCTCAAGAAAGCGCACCTGCTGAGGGAGGAAGTCCGTGGCTCCTGGCGGGCGGCGAGTTCCACCCGGAAGGATCTGCGCGGCAACTACGGGAGCCGGGTCGGCCTCATCTCCTACGGCTCGATCGCACGCCATGTGCGCCGCCTGCTTCGCTCGTACGAACTGGAGGTCTGGGTCTATGACCCGTTCCTGAATGAAAAGGATGCGCAAAAGGACGGGATCGGCCTCGCCGGCCTGGAGCAAATCTTCAGGGAATGCCATGCCGTCTCCGTGCATACTCCCTGGCTGAAGGAAACCGAGAACCTCGTCCGCGGCCACCATCTCGCCTCCATGCAGGAGGATGCGATCTTTATCAATACCGCCCGGGGGGCCATCGTTCACCAGGCGGAGATGACCGAGGTCCTGCGCCGGCGCCCGGATCTGCTGGCCGTCCTCGATGTTCTTTATCCCGAGCCACCTGCCGATGATGAGCCGATTCTTGCCCTTGGGAACGCGTGGGTCACCCCCCATATCGCCGGTTCCATGGATTACGAATGCGGACGGATGGGAAAGTATGCCCTCGAGGCCTTCAGGCAATTCCGGGGCGGAAGCCCCAGCCACCTCGAGGTGACCGAGGCCGATATGGCCACCATGGCCTGATATTGGTTGCTTTTCCTTATATTTTCACCTAGGGTCTCCGCTTCCAGGTTATCACAACGAAAGGAAATGATTATCATGAAATCCATACCTGTCATGCTACTGATCGCCCTCTTGACCCTTGCTGGTTGCGGAGGCGGAGCCGATACCGAAACGCCGGTTGCCGACTTGAAGGCCGACGCCGGGACCATGAGCGTCGCCGACCTGCAGGCCAAGGCCGAGGAATACCAGGCCGCCATCGCCGACAAGATGAAGGAGCTGGAGCCCATCAAGGCGAAACTGGCCGAAATTCCCGTCATGGAACAGATGGGTGAGGAGGCCAAGGCCCTTCAGGACGATATTGCCGCGGTCACGGAGGACATCAGCGCCCTCAAGGACCGCCTCCAGGTGTACATGGACGCCCTCAAGGAGAAGGGGGTCGATGTTTCCAAGTATATGAAATAACCGGAAGAAAGGAATACCATGAATCCCGTCGTACTGATCATTCTCGCCATCCTCCTGCCACCTGTTGCCGTCTACCTCAAGGAGGGGGCCAACAAGCAGCTGGTGATCAATATCATCCTCTGCTTCATCTTCTGGATACCGGCGATCGTGCACGCCCTCTATCTTGTGACGAAGAAATAGCCGCGCGGGGACCCGCCTCGCGATCCTGTCCTCAAGCTTGAGCCTTTTTCTCGATCCGCTTCGCACCGACGATGGCGGCCTCATAAAGGATGGACATCGGGACCGCGAGCAGGATGAAGGTAACCGGATCGGTGGTCGGGGTGACAATGGCCCCGATGCAGAGGAACAGGACGATTGAATACTTCCGGAAAGCCACCAGCTGCGCGTGGCTGATGATTTCCAGGAAGACGAGGATCATCAGCACCAGCGGGAACTGGAATGCGAGCCCGACCCCGAGGACCATCCAGGTCAGCAGGCCGTAATAGCTGGCGGCCGTCCACATCGGGGCAAATCCCAGCATCTCGTTGAACAGGATGGAGGCCCGCAAGGCCGCCGGAACGAGGACGAAGAAACTGAAGGTGGACCCGAGGATGAAGAGAAGCAAGGCCGCCAGACAGGCGGGCCTGAGCATCCTCAGTTCCCGCTGATTCAGTCCCGGGGCCACGAATTGACCGACAAAATACAGGATGAAGGGCAGCGACAGGGCAAAACCGCCACCCAACAGCAGGTAGAAAATAACGGAAAAGACCCCCAATATGGAGGTGTTGATGAGGCCCGCCATTTCGATTTCCCGCCCGTTCACGGCGAAGTCATAGGGCCACCGCAGAAGGCTGGAAAAGCGGGTCAGAAAGACCCCGACCAGAAGGCAGGCGGTCCCGAAGGCGGCGAAGCTTTTGACCAGGGTCCAGCGCAGGTCCTCCAGGTGATCGAGGAAGGTCATTTGCCCTTCGGCGTTTGTGCTATCCTCAAGCTCGTCCATTGCAAATGTTACTCGTTGACACGGAAGGCATTCGGTCTAATTTCGCGAGTTTTTCCCATCAAAAGACCGACAACGGTTAACCACACACCATAACACGAATCAAGTATCAAGCATGCCAGCTAAAGCCAGCAAAAAGACGAAGAAGGCAGGAACCGCCTCCAAGCGGAAGGGTTCCTCCTCCAAAGCCGTGAAGTACGTTTACGACTTCGGAAAGAAGACGGACGGAAACGCCAAAATGAAGGAACTCCTCGGGGGCAAGGGTGCCAATCTGGCCGAAATGGCCGCCATCGGTCTGCCGGTTCCCCCCGGTTTCACCATCACCACTGAAGTCTGCACCCACTTCTACGACAACAAGGGCAAGTACCCCGCCAGCCTTGAGGCTGAAGTCAAGGCCGCCGTCAAGCAGGTGGAAAAGCAGCAGGGCAAGATTTTCGGAAGCAAGACCGATCCGCTTCTCTTCTCGGTGCGCTCGGGTGCACGCGAATCCATGCCCGGCATGATGGACACCATCCTGAACCTTGGCCTCAACGACGAGACCGTGGAGGCCCTCGCCAGCAAGTCCGGAAATCCCCGCTTCGCCTGGGACTGCTACCGCCGATTCATCCAGATGTATGGCGACGTGGTCATGGGTGTCCAGCCGCGCAACGAGACCGAACATGAGCCGTTCGACGAGGTGATGGACAGCCTCAAGAAGAAGGTTAAAGTCAAGGAGGACACCCACCTCACCGCCGAACACCTTCAGGAGTTGGTCCGGCTTTACAAGGCGCTGATCAGGAAACGCACCGGCAAGAGCTTCCCGCAGGATGCCTACGACCAGCTCTGGGGAGCCATCGGGGCGGTCTTCCGCTCCTGGGGCAACGAGCGCGCCGTCGTTTACCGCCAGAAATACAACATCCCCTCGGAATGGGGGACCGCCGTCAATGTCCAGACCATGGTCTTCGGCAACATGGGGGACGACTGCGCCACCGGCGTGGCTTTCACCCGCGACCCCGCCAACGGGGAAAAGGTCTTCTACGGCGAGTACCTGATCAACGCCCAGGGTGAGGACGTCGTCGCCGGGGTCCGCACCCCGAAGCCGATCGCCGAGCTGGCCAGGGAAATGCCCCACGCCCACAAGGAGCTGGAGGTTGTCCGCAGGAAGCTCGAACGGCACTTCCGCGACATGCAGGACTTCGAGTTCACGGTTGAAAACAACGAGCTCTACATGCTCCAGACCCGGAACGGAAAACGCACCGGCCTGGCCGCCGTGCGCATCGCCGTGGAGATGAACAAGGAAAAGCTGATGACGGAAAAGGTCGCGGTGACGAAGATCCCCGCCGAGTCGATCGACTCCCTGCTGGTTCCCGTCTTCGACCCGAAGGCGGAAGCCGCCTCCAAGGTCATCGCCACCGGCCTTCCGGCCGGCCCGGGTGCCGCCAGCGGACACATTGTCTTTTCCGCCTCCACCGCCGAGCGCGAAGTGAAGGCCGGCCGCAAGGTCATCCTTTGCCGTGTCGAGACCTCCCCCGAGGACTTGAAGGGCATGCTCGCCTCCGAGGGGATCCTCACCTCGCGCGGCGGGGTCAGCTCGCACGCCGCCCTTGTCGCCCGCCAGTTGGGCAAGGTCTGCATCTGCGGCGCCACCGGGGTCAAGATCGACTACGCCAAGAAGACCCTGATCGCCGGAAAGACCCTTCTCAAGGAAGGGGACTACATCTCCATTAACGGCACCTCCGGGGATATTTTCGCCGGCGCGATCGAGACGACCGACAGCGAGGTCAAGCGCGTGCTCGAGGGAAAACTCAAGCCGTCCAGGAGCTACACCTACCAGCTCTTCGAGACGGTCATGAAGTGGGCTGACAAGTACCGCAAGCTCAAGGTCCGCACCAATGCCGACTCACCCGAAATGGCCGCCACGGCTGTGGCCCTCGGCGCCGAGGGGATCGGCCTCTGCCGCACCGAGCACATGTTCTTCGAGGGGGACCGCATCGATTCCATGCGGGAAATGATCCTCGCCAGCAACCAGATGGAGCGCCGCGCCGCCTTGAAGAAGCTGCTGCCCTACCAGCGCCGCGACTTCAACGGCCTCTTCAAGGCCATGAAGGGACTGCCGGTGACGATCCGCCTGCTGGATCCCCCGCTGCACGAGTTCCTGCCGCATGACGACACCACCCGTCGCCAGTTGGCCACCAAGCTGGGTATTTCGCAGGAGTACATCACCGAGCGCGTCCGCGCCCTCCACGAGGAAAATCCCATGCTCGGTCACCGCGGTTGCCGCCTCGGCATCACCTATCCGGAGATCACCGAGATGCAGGCCCGGGCCATTTTCGAGGCCGCCGCCCAGGTCAGGAAACTCAGGAAACCGGTCGAGGTGAGGCCGGAGATCATGATCCCGCTGGTCGGCTTCAAGGCGGAGCTCCAGGACCAGGTCGACATCGTGCACCGGGTCGCCGCCGAGGTCATGGAAGCCAAGAAGGTGAAGATCGATTATTCGGTGGGAACCATGATCGAAATCCCCCGCGCCGCCATCACCGCCGACCAGATCGCTGATGTGGCTGAGTTCTTCAGTTTCGGGACAAACGACCTGACCCAGACCACCCTCGGCCTGAGCCGTGACGACATGGGCTCCTTCTTCGACGCCTACCGCAACAAGGAGGTCTTCACCCAGAATCCGTTCGCCAGCCTCGACCAGGGCGGTGTCGGGCAGCTCGTCCGGATCGCCTCCGAGAAGGGCCGCTCCGTCAAGAAGAACCTCAAGCTCGGGATCTGCGGCGAACATGGCGGCGATCCCTCCTCGATCAGGTTCTTTGACGCGGTCGGGCTCGATTATGTCAGCTGTTCGCCGCCGCGCGTTCCCGTCGCCCGGCTCGCGGCCGCCCAGGCCGCCCTCGCGAACTGACCCGGCCTCCCGGCGTAGCGAATCCATCGCTACTCAATTTTCAAGGCGCCTTTTCCCGCATCCCGTGGGGAAAGGCGCCTTTTTTTTTGACCTAAATCACAAGCTTGGATTACAGCAGCCCGAGCTCCATTTTTCCCACTTCGGAGATCATGTCCTGGTGCCACGGGGGATCCCACACGATGTCGACATGGGCCTGGGCGACGCCCGGGACCTTCTCCACCTTGTACTTGGCGTCCTGTGCGATGGCGGGTCCCATTCCACAACCGGGTGCGGTGAGGGTCATGTCGACCTTCACATGATACTCGCCGGACTTGGGTTCCCGGAGGACCTCCATGGAATAGACCAGCCCCAGGTCCACGATATTGACCGGGATCTCCGGATCGTAGACCTTCTTCAGGGCTTTCCAGACCTTCTGCTCGTCGGGCGGGCCCTCGTGTTCCCCGGAATCGCCCTCGTCTTCGGCGGCCTCCGGCTCGGGCAGGCTCTCGCCGATGGCGTCGGCATCGCGCCCGTTGATCTGGGCCATGCCTCCCTGCCAGGTGACGGTGAAGTTTCCTCCCAGGCGGTGGGTGATGGTGACCACGGTTCCCTCGGGGATCGTCACCTGGTCCCCGTACGGTACAATGGTAGCGGTGATGTCACGACTGACTGTTCGCTGTGGATCCATGCCTTGCCAGTTTGCGGGGCGGTTCCGGAATGATCAATCCGTAAACTTGCGCTGCACGAGGTCGCGCACGTACTCCGTCAATTCCGGGTTGTCGAGTTTCTCGACGATCTCCTCGAAATAGCCGTAGACGATCAGCTCCTGGGCCTTGTTGCGGGGGATCCCGCGGGCGAGGAAATAGAAGAGCTCGGAGTCGTCGACCCTTCCGGTGGTCGCCCCGTGGGAGCACTTCACATCATTGGCCTTGATTTCCAGGCCCGGAAGGGAGTTCGCCTCGGCATCCTCGCTGAGCATCAGGTTGTTGTTGGTCTGGTAGGCGTCCGTCTGCTGGGCCTCGTCCTCGACGATGATGAGACCGGAAAAGATGGTGCGGGCCTTGTCCATCAGCGCGTTCTTGAAGAGCAGGTCGCTGCGGCTGTTGGGGGCGATGTGGGTCTGGAGGGTGCGCTGGTCAAACTCCTGTGTGCCGGTGGGCACATTGAGGGCGTAGAGTTCAACGTTGCTCCCGCTGCCGAAAATCTTCCCGTGCACCTCCTGCCGCGCCTGGGTGGATCCCAGATTGATCAGGGTGCTTTTCGAGGAGGTGTCCCGCCCGGCGTTGTTGGTGTTGAGCTGGAAACTGAGCGTGCTGCGGTTCCAGTTCTGGACGATGGTGTGGCGGGTCTGCGAACCGTCTCCGGCGTACAGGTGCGCGTTGGCGATGGCCAGGTGCCGCGTTTCCTCATGGGCCCCCTCCTGGAACTCGATAAGCGTGGCCTTGCTGTTTGTGCCCGTGACGAATAGCGTGTGCGGGAACAGCGCCCCCTTGTCCTCGACGGCCCAGTTGTAGACGACGAAAGGTTCCTCGATTTCGACCCCGTCGGGAACATGCAGAAACACCCCGTTGCGCAGAAGGGCCACGTGCAGGGCCTCGAATTTCCCGGAGCCGAGTTCGGGGGTCTGTTGCATGAAGTATTTCCGGACCAGCTCCGGATGCTTCACAATGGCGTCCAGCAGGGTGGTGAAGAGGACGCCCTTGTCCGCCAGCGCAGGATCCAATTCGACCGGGCCGACCAGGGTGTCGTCGGCCAGGATGATCCGGCCGGAGACCTTCCGGAAGCGGTGGGATTTTTCCACCAGGCCTCCCGCCATCGCTTCATGGCCGGCCGTTGTGTGGAATCCCCCCATCTCCTTCATCCGGCCAAGGTTGGCGAAGCGCCACTTTTCATCGGTCCGCACTGGCAGGGGCATTTCCAGGTAGCGGCTCCAGGCCTCTTGCTGGGCGCGACGGAACCAGTCCACCTCGATCCCGGCCAGCTCCTGGTGATTCTGGAACACTTCGGGGTCCTCCAGTGAACAGTTCGGTAGGGCAAGGGTTTCTGACATGTCTTCTTCCATTAAGAATTTATGTATCGATCCGTTTGTTCGGTCGTCAACCAACGGATCCTTCCATCTCAAGGTCGATCAAGCGTTTCAGCTCGACCGAGTATTCCATCGGGAACTCGCGGATGAGGTCGTTGACAAAGCCGTTGACGGCCAGGCTCATGGCCTCGTCCTCGGGCAGCCCGCGCTGCATCATGTAGAAGATCTGCTCGGCGCTGACCTTGGAGACGC
>JBNGDP010000084.1:0-16582 GCA_049975345.1 Oceanipulchritudo sp.
TTTGGCCGTCAAGACGCACCGTCCGCCGCGATGAGATTCCCACAAAATTCCACGAGGCTGATGAATAATACCGGTTTCAGTATGGATTGATCAGGTGGAGCATGGGCGTGGGACCTCCGCTTGCCCGCCCTGAGCCAGCCGAAGGGCGGATGGTCTCCCAGTGCCCTGGCAGCGGCGCGCAAGCGCGCGCGCCACGAATGCCCGCCTCAATTGCATCAAACCTTGGTGGAACCGGTATAACTTGAAGGTACTATAGGAACCAAAATAATAAGCCCTCCGGTGGTGCCGGAACGGAAATTCGTGCTCTTTTCCTATCGTGTGAATAGGTGGGTGCCCCTGTTCCCGCTTTTGTCTTCCGGTTTACGGCCTGACAGCCACGGGACTTTGGAACTCCCTTTCGTGTAGTATCAGGGAAGAGCGCAGTGAAAATCGCTCGCACACCCCAGAGGGCTTTTAAAGAAGTCTTATAGGATGAATCAGTCGGGGAGGGCGCGTCAAATCGATTTTCTCGCACCAAGGCACCAAGAGACAAAGCCACAAAGCCAATGCTATCACCGTGAAAACGATATCCAGGTCACGGATTCCCTTAATTCTTTCCCTTGTGCTTTGTCTCTTGGTGCTTAGTGCGATCACCAACCCAGCAGTTCGATGCCCGCCTTTGCGGCCATTTCGAGGAGTTCGGGCTTGTGGAGCATGACGACGCCGCCGGCCTGGAGGGCGGCGGTGCGGATTCCGGCGACCTGCATGGACTGGAGGGTTTTCTCCCCGAAGACCGGCCAGTCGAAGTGGGGATTCTGGTCGGCCTTGGCGCATTTGACGAAAATGAGCTGGTCGGTCTTGTACATGTTGGCGCGGGCCAGCATGTCGTCGGTTCCCTCGAAGGCCTCGACGGCGAGGACGGTGCCCTTGCGGACAACGACCCCCTGGCCGATGTCGAGGCGGGCGATTTCCCGGGCCATGCGGATGCCGAAGTCGATGTGCGGCTGTTTGGCTTTGAGCTTTCCCGGGGTCATGAGGCCGGGGGTGCTCAAGTGCCGGTCAAGAAAGGTGCGGGCGTCGAGCATCCGCACCCCGATGCGCTCGATTTCGGCGGTGATGGCCCCGAAAATGGTGTGGGCGTTGCGCTCCTTGAGGCTGGCCAGGAGAGTGAGGGCGCGAAGGTCCGGGGAGAGGTCGCGAAAGAGCTTGCCGGGGGAGACCTGCCCCACAAAGAGGGCGTAGCGCGCCTCCAGTTGCTGCAGGGCCTTGAGCATTTTCCCGATCTGGCCGACCTTGATGACGATGCGCTCGTTTACCGGGAAGGAATCGATGAGGTCCTGCCGGGTCTCCCCTTGCAGGGCGACGAGCCGGACCGGCACACCGGCCTGCCGGATGGCCTCCACGGACAGGACCGGGTAATCGCGCTGACCGGCGATGACCGCGACCGGCCGGGCCGGGTCAAAGTCCTCCGGCAGAAACTGGGATCGGGGCTCCTCAGCCACGAACAACGACGTTGAGGATTTTTCCGGGAACGTAAACCACTTTGACGATTTCCTTCCCCTCGAGATGGGCGGCCACCTTCGGGTTCCGGCGGGCGGCCTCGAGGGCGGCCTCCTGGTCGGCGTCCTTTCTGACGGAGGTCTCGCCGCGGGCCTTGCCGTTGACGAGCAGCCCGATGGTCACCTCGTCGGTCTGGAGCACTGATTCATCCCATTGCGGCCAGCCGGCCCGGGCCACCGAGGGGGCTTCCCCGAGCTTCGCCCATGCCTCCTCGGCGAGGTGGGGGGCCAGCGGGGCAAGCAGGCGCACAAAGGCCTTTGCCGAGTCGAGGGACAGGCTCTTTACCTTGCCTAGATGGTTCATGAAGATCATCAGCTGCGAGAGGGCGGTGTTGAAGCGGATGTTCTCGTAGTCGTTGGTGACCTTCCTGATGGTCTCATGGAGCAGGCGGGTTGTCTCCCGGGATTCCGGCTCCTCCGAGGCGATCTTTTCCGGGAGGCCGTTCCCGAAACCGACAAATTCGCGCCAGACCTTGCGGAGGAAGCGGTGAACGCCCTCGATACCCTGGGAATTCCACGGCTTCATGTCTTCCAGCGGCCCCATGAACATGAGGTAGGCCCGCAGGCTGTCAGCCCCGTGGCTGGCGATGTAGTCGTCCGGATTGACGACGTTGCCCCGGCTCTTCGACATTTTTTCACCGTCCTCCCCGAGGATGATTCCCTGGTGGAAAAGCTTCTTGAAGGGTTCGGGCTCCGTCACCACACCGGTATCCTTGAGGAACTGGTGCCAGAAGCGCGCATAGAGGAGATGAAGCACGGCGTGCTCGGCCCCGCCCATGTAAAAATCCGGAACACCCCAGTAATCGCGGGCTTCCTTGGAAAGGATGGCCTCCTGGTTTTTCGGGTCGAGGTAGCGCAGGTAGTACCAGCAACTGCCCGCCCACTGGGGCATGGTGTTGGTTTCGCGCCGGCCCGCGACCCAGTTGTCGCCTTCCGGTTTTGCCGCACTGCGGGGCATTGCCTCGCCGGTCTCCAGGTTGTACCAGATCCGCACCCAGTCCGTGTTGTTGGCCAGGGGGCTTTCCCCGGTCCCGGAAGGCTGGTAATTGTCGGTTTCCGGCAACTCGAGCGGAAGGGCGTCCTCGGGCACGGGCAGGGCGTACCAGGCCTCCCCGTCCTCCTCGTAGGTGACCGGTTCCTGCGGAAGGAATTCGGTGACCGCGGTTTCGCGGCCCTTGACGGAATCCCAGGTGGCGGCATCCACCCAGACGATGGGAAACGGCTCGCCCCAGTAGCGCTGGCGCGAGAACAGCCAGTCGCGCAGCTTGTAGTTGACCGCCGGGGATCCTTTCCCTTCCTCCTGCAATCGGGCGATGATGCGTTCCTTGCCCGTGACGCTGTCGAGGCCGTTGAATTCCCCGCTGTTGATCATGGTCCCGGCGCCGGTGAAGGCCGTGCCTTCCAAAACCTGCGCATCCTCCGGCGGGGCGATCACCCCGACGATCGGCAGCCCGAAAGTGGTGGCGAATTCATGGTCCCGCTCGTCATGGGCGGGCACCGCCATGATGGCTCCGGTTCCGTAGCTCATGAGCACGTAATCGGCAATCCAGACCGGGATCCTTTCCCCGTTGACCGGATTGACGGCGTGGCTGCCGGTGAAGACACCGGTCTTTTCCTTTGCCAGCTCGGTGCGCATCAGGTCGCTCTTCGCGGCGGCCTCCCGGACGTAGGCCTCGACCGCTTCCCTGTGTTCCGCCTTGGTCAGTTTTTCGACCAGCGGATGCTCGGGGGCGAGGACCATGTAGGTGGCCCCGAAAAGGGTGTCCGGCCGGGTCGTATAGACGGTGACCTCGTCTCCGGTTTCATCCATGGTGAAGGTGACGTTGGCCCCCTCGCTGCGCCCGATCCAGTTGCGCTGCATGCTCTTGGTGGAATCCGGCCAGTCCAGCCCGTCGAGGCCCTCGAGCAAGCGGTCGGCGTAGGCGGTGATCCGCAGCACCCACTGGCGGAGGTTGCGTCGCTCCACCGGATGTCCGCCCACTTCGGATTTCCCGTCCACCACCTCTTCATTGGCGAGGACGGTCCCCAGCGCGGGACACCAGTTCACCGGCCGCTCGTCCACATAGGCGAGGTTGTGCTGGAACAGCTTCAGGAAAATCCACTGGGTCCACCGGAAGTAGTCCGGATCGGTGGTGTTGATTTCCCGCGACCAGTCGATGGCCAGTCCGAGGGCCTTGATCTGGCGCCGGAAGTTCTCGATGTTGACCCGGGTGGTTTTCGCCGGATGGGTTCCGGTCTTTACCGCGTATTGCTCCGCCGGCAGGCCGAAGGCATCCCAGCCCATGGGGTGCAGCACATTGAATCCGCGGGCCAGCTTGTACCGGCCGAGGACGTCGCTCCCGGCGAAGTTTTCCACATGGCCGGCATGCAGACCGGCGCCGCTGGGGTAGGGGAACATGTCCAGCAGGTAGTATTTCGGCTGATCGGAGGAATCCGGGGCGGTGAATGTTCCCTCCCGGTCCCAAAACTGTTGCCAACGGGATTCAATTTCCGTGAATGGATAAACTTTATCGGATGTTGCCATTTATTACCCCCTGATTGGATGAGTAAAAACTGCGGAGATTGGTCAAGGACAGTCGCAAGGTCAACGCCACAGCTGTCAAAGTTCGTGCTGCCGCTGCTGGTTGTGGCCCTTGCCGGGCCGGGTTGCCGGTCGGTTCCGAACGGGCCGGACCGGGAGGCCGGCTTCCGCAACCTGCTGGATTCCGTGGTGCGGCTCGATGTGCGCGAGGCCAGCTACTCCAACGGAATGAAGCAGACCGTTCGCGGCGTGGGCAGCGGCGTGATCATTGATGAATCCGGCTACATCCTGACCAATGCGCATGTTGTGGGACCGGACGCCGAGGAGATTATGGTCACCCTTGCCAACCTGGAACGGGCCGAGGCCCGGCTGGTCGGATGGGACCACTGGACCGACCTCGCCCTGTTGCAAATGGACGAGGAGAGCCTCCGGGAGCGGGGGATTCCCTTCTCCCATGCCACCTTCGGCGATTCCTCCAGCCTTTATCCCGGGCAGACGGTCTATGCTGTCGGGACGCCCAACGGCCTGACCCGCACCGTCACGCGGGGGATCATTTCCAATGAGAACCGGTATTTTGCCGCCAGCAACCAGATCCGCGGCTACGAGACAGGCTATTTCAACACCTGGCTGCAGACCGATGCGGCCATCAACCCCGGCAACAGCGGCGGTCCGCTCGTGGACCGCGCCGGCAGGATTATTGGAATCAACACCCGCAGCTACCTTGGCGCGAACAACCTGTCCTTCGCGGTCCCGGCCCGCATCGCCCTCGAGGTCCTTCCCTCGCTCATTTCCGAAGGGCACGTCACCCGCTCCTATACCGGTCTGAGGCCGGCACCGCTGCAGGACCTGGAGAGCTTCTTCGGGATCGAGGCAAATGTCGGCATGCTGGTTGGAAGCGTGGATCCGGGCTCCCCTGCGGATTCAGCCGGTCTCCGGGCCGGGGATATCATCCTTGCGATGAATGGCCACCCGCTCGATGTCCGGTATCCGGAACAGATTCCCCCCGTCCTGCATGAGATCGCCGAATTCAGGATCGGGGAACCGATCTCCCTTGTCGTTCTGCGCAACAACGAGCGTTTCCCCATGGAAGTTGCCACCGAGGAACTGGAAAGCCGGGTCGGGGAGCGCTGGGCCTTCGAGAAATGGGGAATCAGCGTTGAGGACGTGAGCCGCGCCTATGCGCGGGAGAAGCAGTTGAAATCGGATGACGGGGTATTGGTGACGGGAACCCAGCAGGCCTTCCCGGCGGAGCAATCGGGCATCGGCCCCGGGGACATCCTTCTCTCCGTCAACCGCCGGAAGGTGGACTCCCTCGACACCCTGAAGGGCTTCTATGAGGAGTATGAGCAAAATCCGGAAAAGGTGCTCCTCGAAGTCATGCGCAATCACCGCCTGAGCTACCACGTCCTCGAGCCGCGATAGGGCCGGGATCCGGTCCGCACGCCAGCGGTTCCCCGATGCGCGGCTCCGTCAGCGGGGTCAGGGTGGCGATCACCGGGAAGCGGATCTCCGACATGTCGAAAAATTCCGTTTCCTCATACCCGCATCCCTCGATCACGCCCTCGCTGTTGACGTAGTCCCCGTAATGCAGGAATTCGCACTTCTCCACCGGAAGGGAACGCAGCAGCAGGTACACTCCCGCGCATCCGGCGGTGATCAGGGCAATCTGCAGGGTTCGGGTCATGAGGCGGCTGTTTTTCACGCCATGATGCAAAGCGCCCCAGTGTCAACTCCCTCCGGTAAAATCCCGACCTTCATCCCTTGTCCTTGAGGATCTGTTTGAGGAACGCCTTGGGGCTCCACATGCTCCCGGGAATGCGGTAAATGATCCTTCCCGATGGATCGATCAAGGCGGTCGACATGGTATGCCGGATGATCTCCTCCTCGTCCGGTTCCGACAGGACCCCCATCTGCACCTTCAGGTCCTCCACGATCCGCGCCGGCCCGCCCAGCAGGTGGAAGGTCGAGGTGTCGATCCCCTTGTCCATCGCGTAGGCCGTGAAAATCCCCGGCGTGTCGTACTCCGGGTCGAGGGTCACCGATACCTGCGCCAGGTCCCCGATCCCCGCCTCCTTCGCCCGTTGCTGCAGCTCCACCATCCGCGCCGTCGCCGCCGGACACATCCGCGGGTTCGCACAGCGCGTGAAGATGAAGTTCATCACCACGTAGCTCCCCTTCAGCGATTCACTCAGGAACAGGCCCCCGTCCGTGTCGTACAGCGCGAATTTCGGCATGTATTCCCCGACCCCGCGAAAAACCTTGGAGCCGCGCAAAAGCGTGTCCTTGCGCAGCGCGTCCCCCAGCCGCGCAATCGTTCCCCGGATCACCGGGTCGTCCGGCCAGACCGTCTGCAGCCGGTACCCGTCCCCGAAACTCACCAGGTCCCCCCGGATCCGCGTCCCCGCCTCCAGGATCTTCGCGTCCCCGCGCCCCACCTGCGCCTCCACCGCGTCCCGCTCCGCCCCACCAAGGCGTAGCACGATCCGCATCCCCTCCGCGTCCACCGATTCAATCACTCCCTCCACCGGCGCCGACCAGCTGCTCCCTGCCCCGATCGCCAGTAAGGCCACGATCAGGCTCGCTTTTTCCTTTTTTATCATAAACGGTTATCCTGGTTATAAGAAATATTTATTCGTTCCGGATTTTCCAATAATGATCCCTGCCACTTAGGGTGGAAGCGGTCTCCGCAGTTGTCAAACGCGGCGGAATCGAAACGGTTGTTCCGTTTTTCAGGCATGGAAGAGAATGAGCGGAACACAGAAATGGGGGCCCCGAACCGCTGGCTGATCGGGCGGGCCTTCTACTTCTGGAACGGGGAGGCGCAGAGCGTCTCCCAGGCAAGTCCGTAGCGAAGGTTGTGAAAGGAGTGGAGAATCTCCGTGGCCCCGGCCATATCCATGATCAACCGGAAAGTGATCATGGCGGCGGGGAAGATGTCTGCCCGGCCCCTGGGCACGCCGCCGGCGATCCGCTCCTCGAAAGACCGGGCGGCGATGGCGCGCTCCAGCGCTTGCAGCCGTTTCCCGGAGAGGACGGGTGAGGATTTGGCAATTTCCAGACCCTTCTCCCGTGCGAAAAGAAGCCGCACGGTGTTGAGCCCGCCGCCGCAACCGACCAGCGGGGGCCGCAGGGGAACCTCGCTGGTCCGCAGGCTCTCCCGTATGTGGCCGGCAAGGGCCCTGGCCTCCCCCGCCGTGAGCGCCTGGCGGGGATTCCCGACAAAGCGCTCCGTCAGCCGCACGGACCCGAGCGGCAGGCTCAGGTGCCGGGCCACGTGCTCCCCTTCAAAGCGGATCAACTCGAGGCTGCCTCCCCCGAGATCAAAGACCGTGAAGTCTTCCAGGTGTTTTCCAATGGCCGGATCGGTCCGCACCCCCAATGCGATGGCCATGGCCTCCTCGTCCCCTGAGAGGAGAACCGGCCGCTCCCCGGTGGCGGACTCGACCGCGGTGAGGAAATCCGCCCCGTTGGCGGCGGAGCGCACCGCGCTGGTGGCGACGATCCGCACGGCCCGCAGCGGCCCCTTTTTGCGGCAGTTCCCAAGCAGGGAGGCCACCGCCCGGGTGCCGGCCTTGATGTTCCCCGGTTGCAGGACGGGACGCTCCGAGCCGATCCCGGTGCTGATCCGGACCTCGAGGGTCTCCTCATGAAGGCCTCGGAGCGTGTGCGGTTCCGGGCCTTCCTCCGCCACCAGGCTCTTGATGGAGTTGCTGCCGATGTCGATCACCGCCACGCGCGCGCTCACAGCTCGTATCCCTCCTTGGCGATCATGACGACGAACTCCCCCTTGCTCGATCCGGAGGCAAGGCGGGTCTTGACCTCCTGTAGCGGTCCGGTCAATACCGTTTCATGCTGCTTGGTCAGTTCCCGGGCGACGCAGACGACGCGCTCCGGTCCGAACACGGCCTCCGCGTCCCCGATGAACTTGCCGATCCGGTGGGTCGACTCGAAATAGACGAGGGTTTCGCGGGCGTGGCGGTGCTCCTCGAAATGGCGCAGGCGGGCGGCCCGCCTGGGCGGCAGGAATCCGTGGTACCGGAAGGCGTCGGTGGGCAGCCCCGAGACGGAAAGGGCGGCGATGACCGCGCTGGCCCCCGGCACCGGTACAACCGCAAGGCCCCGCCTGCGGCAGGCCCGCACCACCCGGAATCCCGGATCGCTGATCCCCGGTGTCCCGGCGTCGCTGATCAGCCCGCAGCTTTCCCCGTTTGAGATGAGCGAGGCGATTTCCCCGGCGACTGGCTCCTCGTTGTGTTCATGGCACGGTTGCAGGGGCCGGTCGATTCCCAGATGCTCCAGGAGCCGCCGCGAGTGCCGGGTGTCCTCCGCGTAGAGGCGGTCCACTGCCCGCAGCGTCTCCACCGCACGCCGGGAGAGGTCGCCCAGGTTACCGATGGGCGTGGCAATCAGGTAGAGCCCGGGGGCCAGCTTCTCCCGGTCGGACATGCGGTCAGCCTCAGTAGCCTCCCTGGTTTGGCATCCCCGGAACCGTGCCCTCCCAGTCGGCCGGGGTGGCCCATGGAATCTGCGCCTCGTTGGGATCCTCCTCCATGATGTTCGTGCAGCCGGTCAGGCCGGCAAGAATCGCGGTCAACAACAGGGAGCCCATGACGTGCTTAAGGAACTGTTTCATCTCGTCTTCCCGGTACGATGAAGACTTTTTCTCCTTTGACAAGTGTGGATGCCACGGTGTGCCACCGGTCGACATGGCCGATCCACCGGCCCTCCTCCTCCCGGTGCATCCAGCCGTCCAGGACAATCCCCCCGGCCCGGCACAGGTGAACAGGAAGGGGCAGTTCCCCGATCGGTCCGGGATCCCCCGCGAGGGCGAAAACCGTCCCGTCGCCCGAGAGGCCCGCCAGTTCCAACGGCCGCGGCAGCGATTGGTTCTCTTCGCTGCGGGCATCCAGCCGCTGCTCCAGTTCGTCGATCCGCGCATGGGCCGCTTCCAGTTGGCTCTCCAGGACCGCCGGGCGCTCCCGCGCTTCCAGCAGTTGGTGCCGCGCCTCCTCCAGGTTGGATTGCATCCCGGCGGCCGCCGCTTCCGCCTTCCGGGCGCGTTCCCCTTGGCGCTCGTTTTCCGCCCGCAGATGGTCGCGCTGGGCCTCGAGGTTGCCCACGCGGTCCACAAGGGACTGGATCCGGATCTCCGCCCCGGACATGCGCTCCGCGGCTTCCCGTATCCGCTCACCCGAATCGGCCAGGTCCGCCTCCGTTTCCCGCAGGCTGGCCCGCAGGCGCGATTCCTCCACCGCCCATTCCGCCCCCGCCCGCCGGTGCGCCCATTCACGCCAGCCCAGCAGGCCCGCCAAGCCGATACCGGCCAGCGCCAGCAACACGATCCCCGGCCCTCCAACCGCTTGCTGCTGCTTCATGCACAATGGTATTAGGGCATCCCGTACTCCGAGTCAAACGGTTTTTTGCTTAGTTTTTTTTGGAGGCCCTTGGAGGGATTGAGGAGGGCGTGCTCAAGGAGCTTGAAGAGGGTGGGGACCTGATCCTCTTCATCGAGGGCGCAGGCGATCTGGCTGGCGGTAAAGAACCGGCCCCTGTTTTCGCGGAGGAAGGCGAGGAGGCGGGACTGGAGGCGGAGGAAGCCGGCGGCGGCCTTCTTGCCGGCCTCGACGCCGGGCTGGTGGTAGGCGTTGATGTGGACGAGGGAGGCGTAGAAGCCGACGGCGCGCTCATAGAGGGCGATGAGCATGCCAACGGAGCGCGCGTTGACCTCGTCGATGGTGATGGAGAGGGAGGCGCGGCCCTTTTCGGCAAGGGCGGCCCTTGTTCCGAGGAGGAAGGCATGCAGGTAGTCGCCGGAAGTGATGCCGTCCTCGACCTCGATGGAGGCGCCTTCGCGGTCCTTTTTGACCTCGATAAAGGTGGCGAAGAAATTGTGGACGCCATCGCGGAGCTGCTGGACATAGGCATGCTGGTCGGTGGAACCCTTGTTGCCGTACACGGCGATGCCCTGGTGGACGGTTTTCCCGTCGAGGTCGAGTTCCTTGCCGAGGGACTCCATGATGAGCTGCTGCAGGTACTTGGAGAAGAGCATGAGGCGGTCCTTGTAGGGCAGGATGACCATGTCCTTATCCCCGGAGCCGTTGGAGGCATGGTACCAGAGCAGGGCGAGGAGGGCGGCGGGGTTGTTGCGGGTGTCGGGCTGGAGGGTGAGGGAATCCATGGAGGCGGCCCCATCCAGCAGTCCCTGGATATCAATTCCCTGGAGGGCGGCGGGGAGAAGCCCCACGGCGGCCAGCTCGGAGGTGCGCCCCCCGACCCAGTCCCACATCGGGAAGCGGGCGAGCCAGTTTTCCTCGCGGGCGATGGTGTCGAGTTGGCTGCCCTCCCCGGTGATGGCGACGGCATGGGCGGGAAAAGCGACACCCTCGGTCAGGAAGGCCTGCATGGCCTCCAGCATGCCGTTGCGCGTCTCGGGCGTTCCGCCGGACTTGGAGATGACCACCGTGAGGGTCCGGTCGAGCCGTCCGCGCAAATGGGAAAGGACGAGGTCGATGCCGTCGGGATCGGTGTTGTCGAGAAAGTGGACCTGTAGGCGGTCCTCGCCCGGCTGTCCGAGGGCCTGGGCGACGAACTGCGGTCCGAGGGCCGAGCCGCCGATCCCGATCACCAGCAGGTGCTCGAAGTTTCCCCCGGTCCCCCGGACCTCCCCGCGGTGAACCTGGGCGGCGAAGGACTGGATGCGCTGAAGGGTAGCCTTGATTTCGGATTCAATGGCCGGATCGGGCGCCTTGTGCGGGGCGCGCAGCCAGTAATGGCCGACCATCCGCTTTTCGTCGGGGTTGGCGATGGCGCCTCCCTCCAGTTCCTGCATCGCGGCATAGGCCGCCTGCATGCGTGGCTCCATCTCCTCAAAAAAGGCCCCATCCACCCCCATCAGGCTGTAATCGAGAGTGAAATCCAGCTCCGCGTTCAGGTAGGTGTTCTCCGTGAAGGTATTCCAGTTCATAAAATTATCCCAATCGCAATCGCAATCGCAATTGGGATTGGGATTGGGATTGGGATTATTGCAGATACTTGTCCGTTACGGCGCCTTCGGAGGCGGAGGAGACGGTGGCGGCGTACTTGGCGAGGACGCCGCGTTTTTCCGGGCTGCCGGGGGCCTTGTAGGCCTTCAGACGGGACTCCAGTTCGCCCTCCGGGAGGTGGACGTTGATCTGGTTGTTTTGGGCGTCGATGGTGATTTCATCGCCATTGCGGAGCACGCCGATGGGGCCGCCGACGGCGGCCTCCGGGGTGATGTGGCCGATCACGAAGCCGTGGCTGCCTCCCGAGAAGCGACCGTCGGTGATGAGGGCGACCTCCTTGCCGAGGCCGCGTCCCGTGATGGCGCTGGTGGGGGCCAGCATTTCGCGCATGCCGGGACCGCCCACGGGCCCCTCGTTGCGGATGACAACGACGTGCCCGGCCTCGACGGTCTTGTCGAGGATCCCCTTGAGGGCGTCCTCCTCGGACTCGAAAACAATGGCCTTTCCGGTGAAGCGAAGGCCCTCCTTGCCGGAGATCTTGGCCACGGCCCCGGTCGGGGCGAGGTTGCCGTGGAGGATGCGCAGGTGGCTGTCCGGCTTGATCGGCCTGTCAAAGGGCATGACGATGTCCTGGTCTTCCGGATAAGGGGCCACACCGGCGAGATTTTCCGCCATGGTCTTTCCGGTCACGGTCAGGCAGTCCCCGTGCAGGAGGCCCTTTTCCAGGAGCAGTTTCAGGAGGGGGGTGACGCCCCCGATCCGGCTGAAATGGCTCATGTTGTATTTGCCGGAGGGCTTCAGGTCGCAGAGGACCGGGACCCGTTTCCCGATCTCGGTGAAGTCCTTGAGGGAGATGTCGATGTCGGCGGCGTGGGCGATGGCCAGCAGGTGGAGGACGGCATTGGTCGAGCCGCCGAGGGCGATGACCACGGTGATGGCGTTTTCAAAGGCTTTGCGGGTCATGATCTGCTTCGGGGTGAGGCCCTTTTCAATCATGGCATAGACCGCCTTGCCGGCGTTTTCGCAATCGAGGCGTTTCTCGTTGGAGACGGCGAGCTGGGCGCTGGAGTTGGGCAGGCTCATCCCCATGGCCTCGATGGCGCTGGCCATGGTGTTGGCGGTGTACATTCCCCCGCAGGAGCCCGGACCGGGAATGGCGCACTTTTCCACTTCGGTCAGCTCCTTGTCGTCAATGAGGTCCTGGGCGCGCTTCCCCACCGCCTCGAAAACGGAGACGATGTCGACCGGCTTGTCCCGGTGGATGCCGGGAAGAATGGAGCCGCCGTAGACGAAGACCGCGGGACGGTTCAGGCGCGCCATGGCGATCAGGCAGCCGGGCATGTTCTTGTCACAGCCCCCGATGGCCACCAGCCCGTCGAAGCCTTCCGCGCCGGCCACGGTCTCGACACTGTCGGCGATCACCTCGCGGGAGACGAGGCTGTAGCGCATGCCCTTGGTGCCCATGCTGATGCCGTCGGAGACGGTGATCGTGCCGAAGTTGACCGCCTTGCCGCCGGCTTCGTTGGCCCCCTTGGCGGCATGCTTCGCCAGCTCGTCAATGTGCATGTTGCAGGGGGTCAGGTCGCTCCAGGTGGAGGCAATGCCGATTTGCGGCTTCCGGAAATCCTCGTCGGTGAATCCCACCGCCCGCAGCATCGAGCGGTTGGGGGCCCGGTCGAATCCGTCCACCACGGGGGAGGAATAGGTGCGCTTGTCTTCTTCGCTCATGATGAAAATCCCCATCGCAATGCGATTCCCAAAAATGGCAATTGCTTTCTTCCTCAAAATCGGTCCCGATCCCGGTCCTGATCCCGGTCCTGATTATTTGAGTAGGTCGAGGGCGATTCCCGCGGCGAAGAGTCCCATGGAGGCGGTGACATGGGTGGCGCTGCCGAGGCCGGCCTCGCAGTTGAGGCCCCCAGGAGTGTCGGGTTCCCGGGTCGCGCAGACGGAGCCGTCGGCCCAGGGATACACCGGCGGTTCGTCGGAATAGACGCAGGGGATGCGGAATTTCCCCTTTCCCTCGCGGGGGAATCGGTAGGCGCAGCGCAGCTTCTTGCGCACCAGCATGAGGAGGCGGTCCCCCCGGGTACGGCTCAGGTCGTCGACTCGGATGCGGGTGGCATCGCACCGTCCGCCCGCACCCCCGACCGTGACCACGGGGATCCCCCGTTCCCGCGCCCCGGCCAGGAGGTGCGCCTTCTGCCGGACGGTGTCGATCGCGTCGACAATCAGGTCGCACGGCAGGGCGAAGAATTGCTCCGCTGTGGCTTCACTGTAAAAGAAGGCATGCTCCCGGACGGTGATTTCCGGATGGATGGTCTGGAGGCGCTCCGCCATGACGCGGATCTTGGGCCGCCCGACCGTCCCCTCCAGGGCGTGGATCTGCCGGTTGACATTGCTCAGGCAGATGTCGTCGAGGTCGACCAGGCTGAGGGCCCCGATTCCCGAACGGGCCAGCGCCTCGGCCACCCAGGAGCCGACCCCGCCGATTCCCACAACCGCCACGTGCGCGCCCCGGAAGCGCTCCAGCGCCCCCGCGCCGTACAGCCGCGCAATCCCCCCGAAGCGCTCTTTCCTGTTGTCGTCCCGGTAAGGCAATTGCTCATGTTCAACCATATTCTCACAAAGGCACCAAGGCTTTAGCGCACAAAGATTAATTTTAAGGAAATGCTCAATTCTTAATTCTCCTTTGTGCTTGGTGAGAAAATACACCCTTGAAACTGCGACAAAATTACCCGACATTAAGAGACCATGCCGGCGACCGTACTGATAGTTGATGATGAGAAGCACACCCGCGAGGGGCTGATGCTGGCCCTGGAGGAGGAGTACGACGTGTACCTGGCCAGCGACGCGGAGGAGGCCTTCCGCTTGATGGATTCGGAGCCCTTCGACGTGGTTTTGACGGACCTGCGGATGGCCGGGAAGAGCGGCATGAAGGTCATCGACAAGGCCTTTGCGCTGCCGAAGCGGCCGGTGATCATCATGATGACGGCCTACGGGAATGTGGAGACGGCGGTGGAGGCGATGAAACGGGGGGCGCACGATTTCCTGACCAAGCCGGTCAACATCGAGAAGCTGGAGATTCTGATCCGGCGGGCCCTGCAAAGCCGGAAAACGGAGGAACGGGTCGAGGACCTGCAGCAGCGCCTCGACAAGAAATTCAGTTTTGAGGGGATTGTCGGGCACTCGCCAGCCCTGGCCGACATCATCGATAAGGTGCGCCTGGTGGCCCCGACGCGGACGACGGTCCTGATCCAGGGGGAGACCGGCACGGGCAAGGAGCTGATCGCCCAGGCCATCCACCAGAACAGCGAGCGCTCGCGCCAGCCCTTCATCGCGGTGCATTGCGCGGCCCTCGCGGCCAACCTGCTGGAGAGCGAGCTTTTCGGGCACGAGCGGGGGGCCTTCACCGGGGCCACCGAGCGGCGCATGGGGCGCTTCGAGGCGGCCGACAACGGGACCCTCTTCCTGGACGAGATCGGGGAAATCGATGCCAGCACCCAGGTCAAGCTCCTGCGCTTTCTCGAGACCCGCTCCTTTGAGCGGCTGGGGAGCGTCAAGCCGGTCAAGGTGGATGTCCGCCTGGTGGCGGCCACCAACCGGGATCTTGAGGCCATGGTCCGGGAGGGAACCTTCCGCGAGGACCTGCTCTACCGCCTCAACGTGGTCCGGCTGACGATGCCGCCGCTGCGTGAACGGAAGGAGGATATTCCGCTGCTGCTGACCCATTTCATGAAGACCGCGGCCGAGGAGAACGGGGTCCCCCTCGTGGAGGTCGAGCCGGACGCCATGCGGGCCCTGCGGTCCTACCGCTGGCCGGGCAACATCCGCGAGTTGCGCAACTTCGCCGAGAACACCGTGGTCATGAAGCGGGGAGGGCGCCTCACGCGCTACGATCTCGAGCCGCGCTTTCTCGGCGAGGCCCATGAGGAGGCGGCCGCCCCGGTCGGCCCGCCCGCCTCCAACCCCCTTTCCATGGAGGAAAACGAGAAGCGCCTCCTGCGCAACGCCCTCGTCCAGACCAAGGGGAACCGCACCCAGGCCGCCAGGCTCCTCGGCATGAGCCGCCGCACCCTCCATCGCAAGCTCCGCCAGTGGCCGCAGTTGGATATCAGACAAAGGACGAAGGACTAAAGACGAAGGACGAAGGACGAAGGACGAAAGACGAAGGACGAAGGACGAAAGACGAAAGACGAATGCATCCCGGCCGGCATGCTTCCGATTTTTTGTCACGGCCACCCGCATTCATCTTCCACCGGAATCCTGGAAGAACCTGAATCGAAAGTAGAGGTATTCTCTTGATTTTAGTAGGAGAGCCTTATGCTTCGTCCTTTGTCTTGTACTTTCGTCCTTCGTCCTTCGTCCTTCGTCCTTCGTCCTTCGTCCAAAAACAAACCATGGAATCCTGGATCCAGTCCCTGATCGACCCGTTGCCGCTGTGGGCGCTCTTTGTCGTCATTGCGGTGTTTTTGTATACGCTGGCCCGTGGGGCGGACATCCTGGTGGCGGAGGCGGTGACCCTTTCCATCCGCTGGGGGGTACCGACGCTGCTGATCGGGGCGACGATTGTCAGCCTCGGGACGACCCTGCCGGAGACGGCGGTCTCGGTGGTGGCGGCGCTTGGGGGGCGCCCCGGCCTGGCCCTTGGCAACGCCGTGGGCTCGATCATCTGCGACACCGGGCTGATTCTCGGACTGGCGGCCATCCTGCGCCCGATCCCGCTGGACAAGACAATCGTCAACCGGCAGGGCTGGATCCAGCTGGGGTCCGGGTTCCTGCTGGTCCTGATGTGCCTGCCGTGGTCGAACCTGGGGGGCACCTTCCGGGAGGGGGGACGCCTGCCGCAGTGGGCCGGCTGGCTCTTTGTCGCCCTGCTTGTTCTCTACATCTGGAAATCGATCCAGTGGGCCAAACGGGGGGAGGGGCCCGAACAGGAGGAGACCCATGAGGACAAGGCGAAGACCGGCCTGGTCTTTCTCAAGCTGCTCATCGGGGTCACCCTCGTCATTCTTTCCTCAAAGGTCCTGATCCCGACGGTCGAGGAGACGGCTTTCCGGTTGAACGTCCCGGAGGCGATCATTGCCGCCACGCTGGTGGCCTTCGGGACCTCGTTGCCGGAGCTGGTGACGGTGATCACCGCGGTCCTGCGGGGGCATGCCGGCCTGGCCCTCGGGAACGTCATCGGGGCCGATATCCTCAACGTCCTCTTTGTCGCCGGGGTCTCCGCCTCCGTCACCCAGGGCGGGCTCTATGCCGACCCGCGCTTTTTCCAGCTCCTCTTTCCGGCAATGCTCTTTATCCTGATCGTCTTCCGCCTCTCGGTCTGGATCTCCAAGACGGCCCTGACCCGCTGGTCCGGGTTCGTCCTCCTCGGCACCTACATCGCCGTCACCGCCCTTTCCTACTATTTTTAATAAAATCCCTTAAATCCAATTATTCCCCCTCCTGCTCCTGCTCCCCCTCCTGCTCTTGCTCCTGCTCTTGCTCCTGCTCTTGCTCTTGCTCTTGCTCCCGTACGCCTGGGAGCAGGAGCAGGA
>JBNGDP010000085.1:0-16447 GCA_049975345.1 Oceanipulchritudo sp.
GGTCCAGATGCCCCAGATGACGGAAGCGCCGCCGATCCGGCGGGCGAGATGGACAAAGGCCGCCACCCCGGCCGCGAAAAGCAGCAGCCCGCCTGTAATGGTGGAGCCGATACCGCCTATGCTTCCGAGAACCGGCAGCAGGCTCACCACCAGCATCACCCCGTAGATCTGGTGGCGACTCGCTTTTTTCTCGCGCTCGTAATAAATCGTCAGAAGCACCGCGGCCAGAAGCAGCAGGCCCCAGACCGAAGCGAAGAGGGGGTTCACGGCCAAGTCCATGAAGCCGCCCATCACCCCGGCGATGCGCGGCATCAGCCCGGGCGCATAAGCCGTCCCGTCCAGGAAATGCAGCACCTCCATCAGGCCGGTCAGGTTGAGGAAGCGGTTCACGATCCCGAAGTCGGGATCATAGAATCCCTTCCAGATGAGCAGCCAGACCAGGCCCGGAATGACCATCGGGATGACGAACAGCACCTGGTAGATGTAACGCCAGCGGTCGCTGAGCATCCGGTGCAGGGCGATCGCGGCAAAAATGGCGGGCCACATCTTGACCAGGTTCGCCACCAGGAGGATCCCCACCAGCTGGAAGCTTTGCCAGAACAGCGGATCCTGGAAGGCGTCGAGGTAGTTCCGGAATCCGATGAACTCCTCCACCTGCTCGGGAACCCAGCGGTACATCGACTTGATGACAACATCCACCTTCGGGTAGTAGCCGAAGATCCCCATGCTGAGCAGCGTCGGCAGCATGATGAAATACAGGGCGCCCCAGAAGCGCAGTTTTGGAAGATGGCGGCGCATCGATCAGAACTCCGGAAAAGGTTCCTCCATGCCCGTCAACAGCCACTCCCTCTTCACGGACAGCCCGCTCAGCCCGTTGCTGGAGCGCTGCAGGACCTGGCCGTACCGCTGCTGCTCGTGTTCAAGGTCGCCCTGAAGCAGCTGCTGGAAGCGCTGCAGGCTGAGGCTGCGCTCAATGCCGCGCACGTTCTCGCGCGAGCGACGAAACTGTTCAAACCACTCACGGCGTGTCCCGTTGCGCTCGTCCTCGAGGGCCGCCGTGACGTTGCGCACAAAATCCTCGTAGGAGGTGTCCCCGCTGATCAGCAGGTAGTACTGGCCATTGTAGATCGTCTGGATATTGCCGCCGGTGAAACTAACTCCAAGGCTGTTGGGGACACCCTTGATATTGGGCAGGAAGGGCTTCATGTTGTCGACCGGTTCCGGCCCGATCACGGTCGGCAGCCAGCCGGCCAGGCGGACCAGCTTCTCGTTGGGCTGGAGGCTGGTCAGGTACTGGAGAAAATCGATGGCCTCGGTTTTGTGGCGGGAAAACTTGTAGAGCCCCATCGGGACACCGGCCACCCCGCCCGAGCCCTCGCTGCGTTCCATGGGATCAAACTGGCCCCATCGCTCGTTTGACGCGGGGAGAGGGAAATTGATAATGCCCACCTCGAAACGGTCCCCGGGATTTTCCTTTTCCCCGGCCCCCGCGTAAATGCCGGGAGCGTCCCATGCGCCGGTCGCGAGAAGAAGGGCGTTCCCGAGAATAAAGCGCCGGTTGGCCTGCTCACGGTCCAGCCCGAGGAATCCGGTCGGGAAATAACTGGCCAGCTTGCGCTGCAGGTCAAAGTAAGCCTTCATGCGCGGATCGGCAAAGCTCCATTTGTGCACGTCGTAAGCCGCAAAAAGCTCAAGGTTGTTGCTTTGACCATCCCTGTTGGCGTCCAGGAGATCCTCCCACGCGTAAAAGAAGGAGGCATTGTACGCGGAGGCGAACAGGTCGCGCGAATAGGTGCTTCCGGCGATCGGGACCAGCTTGTCGTTACCGCTGACCCGGCCGTACTGGAGCGTGGCCTCGCACAGGAGGACCAGCTGGCCGAATGTCTCGGGAGGGCGGTCCGAGGCGATCCATTCCCGCAAGGCCGGGGTGTCCGGCAGCATGCCCGCTTCCGTTTCGTTTGGATCCCTCGCCAGAACCTTCATCGCCCATGGCGCCGGTTCCGCACCGGAAAAGCCCTGCCGGAGAACCTTCTTCACCGCCGCAAGCAGTTTGTCATTGCAGAAGAACCGCACGGTTCCCCACGAGGCCGCAGGGATGGTGTAGTAGTAACCCGTATTCGGATCCAGCGAGGCCTGCAGCCCGTCGATAAAGGTCTCCTTCCACGGGGAGGTCGAAAGGAAGTCGCGCAGCTCCGTCGGAATATCCCCGGGAAGGTAAGGGTCCTGGTTGTACGGATTGGGCTTTTCCAGCACATCGAGGAAGGGCTCGAAAAACATGGCCTTGTTGGTCGCCATCTTGGCCTTGCCGACGGTGGCGAGGTCCGGGGCCGTTCCGCTGATCAGGTGGACGTTGAGAAACTGGCTGTAAACCCGCTCGGTGACCGCCATCTGCTTCACCTTGTAACCGCCCTCACGGACATGCGGCAGGGCGTTGTAGTCATGAATGACGGCATCGAGAGCCTCGCGGAATCCGGGCTCCAGTTGCCAGTGGAGAAAATGAACCACGTCCCGCTCGTCGACCACCGGTTCGCCGCTTTCGGTATCCGGCCGAAGGATTTCAAAGAGGCTGACCAGGTAGGCGACGATGAGGATCGCCAGTCCGATCCAGTTCGGGTTGAAGCGCTTTTCCGCGCTCATCGGCCCCCTCCTATCCGAAGCTCGGGAATTTCCAGATTCTCCATGCCCGGAACGGTTTTCCGGATGCGCTTCAGGGCAAGCTGGGATTCGTAGCCGCGCCCGGTTGTCGGCACTTCGCGGATCACTTTCCGGTAGTAGGGCACGGCAAGGTCAAATTCGCCGACCTCCTCCGCCAGTTGGCAGATCCGCCAGAGGACAGTGGCTTTTTTTGATGGATCCATGAGGCCGAGGTGTTCCGCCTTGATGAAGGCATCCAGGGCTTCCCGCTTGCGCCCGAAATCCAGCAGTTCCATCCAGCCAACCTGTTCCCACAGGCTGGAGGCAAGGGGGCCTTCCGGATATTTGCCAAGCCAGTCCCGGTAGAGATCCAAGGCCTTTTGAATGCTTTCCCGATTCAGGTAGTCCATCCGGTGGCATTCCCCGAGACGCAGCAGCGCCTCGTGGCGGATATAGCCGTTGCCCCGCTCCACAAGCTCACGAAGAATCGGGATGGCCGCCTCCGGGTTTTCCTCATCGCCCGGATAATCGCGCAGCATTTGGATACGCGCCAGATTCATGCGTGCCGCCTCCCCCCATGCAGTGCCCGCCGCCGCTTCACTGAGGCGCCCAAAGACCGCCTCGGCCTGCCGCAGGTTCTCCTCGCTGGGCGGCATCATGTGCCACAGGCAGCTGGCGTAGCCAAAGGCCGTCTCCCTCCAGTGCGGATCCGCTTCCGGAAGCTCCGCGTAAATCCTCCCATAGACGGGCCGGGCCTCGTTGTAATTCAGCGATTCAACAAGCGCCCGCGCCCCGGCCAGCTCCTTTTCCAAGGCGACCACTTCGTCCCCGCCCCAGTCACAACCGTTGAAAAGCAGCAATCCCGCAAGCAGGAGCAGCCCGCTTCGTCGGCTTTTGGGGATTGGCCTCCAGGGTCTTGGCATGGGATCACGGTTCACGTTTTTATCGACTGTGCCGGATTCCGGGGAATCCGCAAAGAAAAGAAGTCCGCATTCAGGCACAATCGGATTGGAGAGATAAAGCCATAATGGGAATTTCTGATGCAACGTGGCAACAGGTGTATCGTTGAGAATGGGTTTACGGTAAAGTCCGGACCGCTTCCCTGATAAGGAAAAAAACGCCCCGCTGGTCCTTGGGAAAGCCAACGGGGCGTGAGATTGGGAAAATTACCGGTTATATCGGGTCAGGGAAGGATCCACTCTCCGGCGGAGGCGTCATACACGAACGGATACGTATCAAGAACAAGCAGATACATCCAGCGCTGGCCGGCGAAGTCGTACATGACCGGATAGACCGCGTCACTGGTCCAGACCCATCCATGGAGGGTATGGCTGTAGAAGAGCATGTCGCCGGGCAACTGTACGGCACCGGTCTGTAGCCAGCCGTGCTCGTTGTGGTTGATCCAGTCGGTTCCGTACGGGGCATAGGTCCCGAACCAGGTGGAGGTCCAGGTACCGTCGCCGTTGTCGATGGCCCCGACCACTTCCTGGAAGTCGGCGGGCAGTCCCGATCCCTCCTGGTTGACGGTGACAGTGGTCCCGCCGACAACAAGGGCCCCGCTGCGCGCGGCAAACCCATCATGGGCGGCCACCTCGATGCGGACCCGTCCGTTGCCGGCCCCGCTGGCGCCGGAGACCACGGTGATCCAGTCGTCCTGGCTGACCGCCGTCCAGTCGACGGCCGGATCCGCGGTCACATTGATGGTCCGTGTTCCGCCCGCGGCGTCGAGATCGATGGTGGTCGGGCTGACCACCGGCAGGGCGTAGACGGTGAGGACGGCGGCGTCACTGATGGCGGCCCCGCCGGGACCGGTCACCACAACGCTGTAATTGCCGGCGTCGGCGAGAGTCACATTGGCAAGGGTGAGGGTCGATCCCGTTTCCCCGGCGAGATTTTCGAGATCCTTGCGCCACTGGTAGGTGATATTTTCGGTCTCAAGGACGGTCACGGAAAACGCGACGGTGTCCCCCACGACCGCGAAGGCGCTGGCCGGCTGTTCCGTGATGGTCGGGGCCGCGACCGGTGGCGGTACCGCGGACAGAGTGATCGAATCCACCCGTGCCCAGGTGTCCGTCTGGCCGACATTGTCGTCCGTATCAATGTAGATGCCAACCGTGTCGAGGAGCGTGTCCGCCCCGATATCGGCAATGGTCACCACCGTGGGCGAAGTACCGGCGATATCCAGATTCAGGCTGCTTTCCCCGACAAGGCCGGCGACCCAGTTGGCTCCCTGGATCCCGAGGCTGACGGATTCCCAGCCGGCCGTTCCGGAATGCTGGAAGGATTCCTCGCTCACATACCATTGCCCACCCGCCTGGATGGCGAAATGATACCGGACCGTCGCGGGGTTGCGCGGGTTGATGCGCATCTGCAGTTCACGCAAGCCGCCCAGTTCCAACTCGTTCAGGTTCGTCACCGTGTTCACGGGGTCGCTGTACCAGTCGGTCTGGGGATTCACCAAGGTGAAATACGGTTCCTGGATTTCATCCACGACATTGGTGTTGGTCGACCAGACCAGGAATCCCTGCGGGGCGGGCTGTTCGTTCTTGCCGCTGACAAAGAGGAAACCGGCCTTGTAATGGCCCGGAGTCGGGTCGTCCGAGACCCCCTCGCTAAGGTCGGCGTAGACCGCATCCCCGGTCACCAGCGGAAGCGCGGCGGAGGAGTAAATGCCGTCCCAGTTGGCGGCCTGGATGGGCCGGTCGAGCCCGTCCACCTTGCCTTCGTTGTTGAAGGTGAAGGTGAACAGGTCCGGCTCTTCGGCGACAATCACCGCGAGGTCATCGATGCCCGCCCAGATGCGGGCCGAATTCCCCTTCGTGAACAGCTCCAGCCGCTTCAGGAAGAAGCCCGGTTCCGGCGCCTCAAACCCGAAGAAGGTGTTGTACGGCTCGGAGGTTTGCTGGGTGAAGCCGGTGGAGAGCAGGACGACCTCCTCGCTTCCGTTCGTGTAGGTCGCCCGGACCCGCACATTCGGCTTGAGGTACCAGACCTTGGTCCCGTTGTGGGACTGGAAGTTGTCCCAGTTGATGTAGGTCAGGGCCACCTTGTCCAGCTTGTCGGCCAGGTTGAAGTCGAAGTCGAAGGAATTGAAGCCGCCAAGGGCGTTCTCCCCGGAAGAGGCCTTGCTGTTGGCACCGATGCTCCAGAGCCCGTAGCCGTCCTCCACGGACGGAGCCGGATTGAGAAAATCCGGATTGGCGCATTCCTTGCCCGTGTAGGTGTACGGGGCGGGGTCTCCGCAGCCGCCCTCCACGTGACTGTTTTCACCGAGGGTGACACGAATGTCCTTCTCGGGCAGGGCGATCACCATCTGGTTGATGGTGGAAACCGAACTCTCCTCCACCGGCCATTCGAGGCCGCTGGTAACGGTGACATTGGCCCGCTCGAAGTCGGCGATCCCGCCCGTACCCTTGTCAAAGGCCTGGCTGAGGGCATTCTGGAAATCAATCATCGGGATGGAATCGATGGAGGGCGGTTCGTCTTCCGGATCGTGCGGGCTGAGCCCTTCGCCGATCTGGTCGTCGATCTGGCCCTCGAATTGGACGTTCATGCCAAAGTCCTTGACCGCGGTGAGGCGCACCTGGCGCAGCAGGAAGCACTCGGCCCACTTCTCGGTCATGATGAGGTCGTCGACCACCGAGGCGGCCTTCTGGGACCGCACTTCGAAGCCTGTCAGGGAATAGACCGAGACATTCAGGCCGGTGACGCTCAGGTCCGGCACCGGCGGCTGGTCGCCATCGGTGCCCGGATCATCATCCTTCACCGGATTGAGCCAACCGTTGAGCCCGGTGACGACGCCATCGGTCACAACGGCCTCCAGGAGGACGTGGACCGGGGTGTCGTAGGCCAGGCCGGCCTCGGTGTAGGTTTCCCCGTTCACCTCGAAGGCATCCTCGGTGACTTTCAGGGCGCTGAAAATGCCCCATCCGGCATTCCGGACGAACAGCTCGGAGGGATCCTCCGTGCCATTGTCGCTGACGCTGGCCCGGTAACTGATGTAGAAGGTTTCATTCGGCGGATCCTTTTCCAGCCCGCGCACCGCGAAACCTTCAATGGGCGCGGCGGTTGAACCCGGCAGCTCCATGGCGAGGCTTCCGCCCGACCAGGTAAGTCCCTCCGGGGTGGTCTGCGTGAAGGCGGACTCGCTGACGACAACCGCTTCGGGCGCGGTCCAGCCGTCCTGCCCGTTCAATGCACCGGTTTCAAGGCTCTCAAACTGGTTGGCGATGATCTCGAACGGATCGGCGGGAGGAGCGGGAACGGCTTCCTCCCAGCTTTCCACGAGAGCGAGTTCATCCACCCGGGTCAGGGTGTTCTGACTGCGCAATTCGATCTGGGTGAGGTTGGCCAGGTTGATGCTCAACCCCGTCAGGGTAAGATCGGGAGTCATCTCATCCCGGTAGAGCGGGTTCAGCCAGAAATCCGCACTGGTGACGACGCCGGCCTCCACGTTCAGGCGGAGGACCGCCATGTGGGTGACGTCGAGCGGCAGCCCGTTGGTGGTGTCCACTTCAAGGGCCGTCGGGCCCGGCAACTCGACGATGCCTTCAAGGTACTTGGCGGAAACATACAGATCCCAGCCGGCCAACCGGATTGTGAATTCTCCCGGTGCCTCGAGAGTTCCCAGCTCGGGGCTGTTGAACAAGGCCCGCACATACGTGGTCTCGTCCAGCGGCGGATAAATAGGCAACGTCAGCCAGTTGTCCATTTTGGCGCCGGGCGCACCGGCCAGTGCCAGATGCTGTGTTCCGCCGGCAAGCACCGCGCCATCCGCGGAGGTGTAGGTGAGCGAATCCGCTTCCACGGTGGCCTTGCCGCTGTCAGCTGCGTTAATCGTCCAGTCGCCCTGGCCGCTGATCGGGCCGGTGGACAAGTCGTCAAACCCGGCTTCCAGCCCCTCGAACGGGGGCAGTTCGAACTTGGGCACCACATCGTCCCAGGACTCCGCGAGCAGAAGCTGGTCGACGCGCATGAGGGTGTTCTGGCTGCGCAGTTCCAGCTGCGAGGCCGACGAAAGGTCGAAACTGGCGGCAACCGAGAGGTCAGGCGCGCCGGAATCGGCATAAACGGGATTGAACCAGGCATCAAGCCCGGTCACCACGCCGGCTTCCACATTCAGCCGCAGCACGACAAGGTGGGGGGTGTTCAAGTCGAGACTGCTCCCGGCATTTACCTCAACCTGGGTCGGCCCGGGCAGTTCCATCACGCCGGACCTGTACTTGACCGCGACATACGCATCCCAACCGGCCAGGCGGATGAAGAGCTCGCCGGGGTTGTCGACCGTACCGAGGGTGCTGCTGTAGACAAGGGCCCGCAGGTACGTGGTTTCATCGAGCGGGGGATCCAGCGGCAGCGTCAGCCAGTTGTTCATCTTGTTCACGCTGCTGCCGTTCATGGCCAGGTGCTTCGTCCCGCCGTCGATCATCCCCTCGTCCGCGGCCGTGTAGGTCAGCCCGATATTCTGCACCACCGCCTTGGCGGCATCGGCGGCATCGATGGTCCAGCCCCCCTGGCCGTTGATCTGCCCGATTGTGCGGTCATCGAAGCTTTCCTCGAGCCGCGTGAACGGCGGCACGATGTATTCCGGCACCACCTCTCCCCAGGTTTCTGCGAGCAACAGCTCGTCCACGCGGGTGGCGGTCTTCTGGCTGCGCAGTTCCAGTTGGGTGATCGAAGAAAGCGGAACACTCAAACCGGGCAGGGTGAGATCCGGGGAGGCCGAGTCGGCGTAAGCCGGGTTGAGCCATAGGTCTGCGCTGGTGACCGTGCCCGCCTCGACATTCAGCCGCAGGACCACCATGTGTGTCACGTCAAGGGGCAGGCCGTTGGTTGTATCCACCTCAAGGCTGCCACCGGGTAATTCGATGATCCCTTCGTGGAACTTGGGCGCGACGTAGAGGCCCCAACCGGCCAGTCGCAGGAACAATTCACCGGGATCGGCTTCGGTGCCCTTGTCGGCACTGTTGAAAAGCATGCGCACGTAGGTGGTCCCGTCGAGGGAGGGATCGACCGGAAGGGTCAGGTAGGTATTCATTGGCTCAACAGGGGACCCGTTCAGGAGCAGGTGCTGGGTACCGCCATCGACGCGCGTGTTTTCCGCCTCGTAGGTGAGGGAGCCACTTTCCACCGTGGCCTTTGCGGCATCCGCGGCATCAACGGCCCAGCCCTCCTGGCCGTTGATCTCGCCCACTGCCAGCCCGTCAAAAGTTTCCTCCAGGCTGTAGAACGGCGTGACCGCCGGGACGACGTCATCCCAGGAACCGGCCAGGAGCATTTCGTCCACACGGGTGGGGGCCTTCTGGGAACGCAGTTCCAGTTGCGTGATGGTGGCCGGATCAACGGCCAGCCCGTCAATGGAAAGGTCGGGATTTGCCGAATCACCGTATGCCGGGTTCAACCAGAGATCGACACTGGTGATGGAGCCCGCTTCCTCATTCATCCGCAGAACGACCATGTGGGTGACATCCAGCGGCAGCCCGTTCTCCGTATCCACCTCCAGAAGGGTCGGCCCGGGAAGCTCCACGACACCGGCGTAAAACTTCGCCGCCACATAGATGTTCCAGCCGGCCAGGCGCAAAAAGAATTCACCGGGATCGGTTTGCGTTCCCTTGTCGCTGCTGTTGATCAGGAACCGCGCGTAGGTGGTCCCGCTCACAGGCGTTTCCAGCGGAAGGGTCAGGAAAGCGCTCATCGGGTCACCGGAAGAGCCGTTGAGCAGCAGGTGCTGGTCACCGCCCGGAAGTTCGCCGCCACCGTCAATTGGGTAGCTGAGGGATCCCGGCTCGACGGTGGCCTTCGCGCTGTCCGCAGGGTCAAGGGTCCAGCCGCCCTGGCCGCTGATCTCCCCAGGGTCAAGCAGTTCAAAGCGTTCCAGAAGAACTTCCTGCCCATGTAGGAGGGGCAAAATTGCGCCAAACAGCGCGGTCATTGTGAGGATTCGGGTAAGGGTTTTCATAATCGGTTCAGGATTCAGGTTGATTCCAACAAAAAGCCCGGAAAAAGGCCAGTCGTAATGTGGATTCTACCAACTGGGAGGAAATTCGACTATCATAATCCGCGCCAGCTGGATGCCTTAATGCGTCACATTCGGGAGGATTTCCGGAAAACCCCGGGATTGGAGAGGTGCAGCCTTGCATACCGCAGAAGGACAGGCAAAAAGAGGAATTGTTTCTCAAAAAGTTTTCCCATGAAGAAATTGGTATTCGATGTCATCGTCGCCGGGGCCGGGGCCGGCGGAATCTGTGCGGCGGTCGCCGCGGCGCGAACCGGGGCGCGTGTGGCGCTGGTCGAGAAAAACAAGGAGATCGGCGGCACCGGGGTGCATTCACCCGTTTCCCTGGTCTGCACCTTTCATGGATCGGACCATCGTCCGGTCAATATCGGCCTGCACCAGGAACTGTTCCCGGAGGCCTATGCCGTCAGCACCAAGGACAAGCGGGACAGCTACCGCCGTCCCACCTATGATGAGAAGGTATTGAAATCCCGCTACAAGGAGATGCTGTCGGGGGAGCCCGGCATTTCGGTCCTGACGGGACGGGCGGTGGAACGCCTGGAAATGGACGGACGCCGGATCCGTTCCCTCGTCCTCTCCGACGAAAGCGTGCTGTCGGCTCCCGTTTACGTGGACGGGACCGCGGACGGCAACCTGGCCGCGATGGCCGGATGCGGCTTCGACAAGGGCCGGAACGGGGACGGGGGAATGCAGAGCGCCACCCTCACCTTCGTGGTCGGGAACGTTGACGCCTCGAAGCTGCGCATCCCCGAGTTCATCACCCGGAAAGGCTGCGACAGCATGTGGGAGGAGCTGACCCCGCTGCTGAAAAGGGCACAGGAGGAGGGGCGCACGGCCAATCCCAAGGGAGAGGTGGTGGCCTTCGCCTACCCCGACGGGAAGCGGTTGCTTTTCAATTCAAATGAGCTGGTCGGCATCGATCCGACCGTTCCCGGCTCGGTCGAGGAGGGAATGAAAAAGGGCCGCCGGATGGTGGATGACCTGTTTGCCATCATCCGCCAGCATCCCGCCTTCGCCGGGGCCGCCCTGGAATCCGTCTCCCCGATGCTCGGGGTGCGCGAGGGCCGGCGTATCCATGGGGACTATACCCTCACCGAACAGGACTGCCTCGGGGAGGCACGCTTTGATGACATGGTCGCCGCCTGCGCCTACTGCATCGACATCCACGACCCGGACGGGGGGCCAGCCCGTATGGTCTGGATCCCCGGCAGCGGTTACTACCACATTCCCTACCGCTGTCTGATCGCGAAGGACGCCGACAACCTCCTTCTCGGCTCGCGCTGCATCAGCGGCACGCACGAGGCCCACTCCTCCTATCGTGTCATCTCCGGGGTCACCGCCATCGGACAGGCCGCGGGAACCGCCGCCACCCTGGCCGCACGCCATGCGGAAGGGGACGTCCGCAAAATACCGTCCTCATGGATTCGCTACATCCTGCGTCGCGAGGTCCAGTTCGTCGAGGGCGACCTCGAGCCCCCGCCGAATCAAAAGGATTGATTCGCGCACGGAGTCGCGGAGCCGCAGAGGCCCATCATCGCTCGATATTAAGAGAAAGACTCTCCGCGGCTCCGGGACTCCGCGTGAGATAAAATCACCACTCGCGGCAGGCGCGGAGGATGTCCTCGAGCCTCGCTGTGGCCACGCACTGGACGGTGTCCGCGCCGCCGTAATAGAGCTTCACCTCCCCGTCCGGCTCGACGATCTTGGCGCACGGGAAGCAGACATGCTCGACCAGGCCGGTCATTTCGTAGTCGGTTTCCGGATACAGGACGGGATGCTTCGCGAGGTGCCGCACCTTCCAGGGCTCCTCCAGGTCGAGAAGGGCTGCGCCCACGCTGTATTCGCGCGTGGTGCAGTTGTTCATGATGGCATGGAAGATGATCAGCCAGCCCTCGCTTGTCCGGTGGGGAACCGTTGAGGGGCCCAGCCCGCTGATGGCGAAGTTCCACAGTTCCGTGGTCTTGAAAACCTCATGGCTGTCCCCCCAGTGGATGAGATCCGGGGAGTAGCTCAGCCAGACGTTGCCCTTTCCTCCGGCATCGGCGATCGACGGGCGCTCCAGGCGCATGTAGCGCCCGTCGGGGCTCTTCTCCGGGAAGATCACCATGTTGCGGTTGTCCGGGACGTTGATGAAGTTCATGAATTCCAGCTCCCGGAGGTCCTCGGACTGGAACATGGCCACCCGGCAGTTCTGGTCCCCCTGGCAGGCGATCAGGACAATGTAGCGCCCGTCAATCCAGGTGATCCGCGGATCGAAATAAACCGACCGCGTGACCCGCTTCCAATGGTCATTCTCGGGCATGGCAAAGGGTTCAGGGCGAAGTTTCCAGTGGAGGCCGTCGTCGCTGTCGGCGCCCCAGAGCAGGGTCAGGTGGTTGAGCTGGTTGGTCCGGCAGAGCATGACATACTTCCCGTCCCGCGTCTTGATCGCGGAGGAGTTGTAGACGGCCCGCATCTTGATCCCAAGCTGCTTCCTGAAGTCCTCCGCACTGAGGACGGGGTTGCCGGAATACCGGACGAACACATCCCGGTCGATCCGGGCAAATTCTGGAACTTTTTTATTCATGGAGGCGATCATACAGGGAAAACCGGTTCGCGGCGATGCAGGAGCACGCAATAGTCTTTGCATTTTTGCGCCAAACGGGCAAACTTGCCTCCGATGAACCCCCCGGAGCCGCACTCTTCCCAGGGACCGCATGAAGCCCTGGATGAAGCCAGCCTGCTGGGAGCCTTGCTTCTGGACGGGAAAGGGGGAGGCCATCCGCTCAAGTGGAAGGGCATCCATTCCTGGAAGAAGGAGGACGGGGCCCTCTGGATCCATCTCGACCGGAAGGCTCCGGATGCCCGGAAATGGCTGCGCAAGGGCTCCGGACTGGATCCGCTGATCTGTGAAGCTCTTCTCGCCGAGGAAACCCGCCCGCGCGCGGAAGGCATCGGGGATGGGATGCTTGTGATCCTCAGGGGGGTGAACCTCAACCCTGGCGAGGCGCCCGACGACATGATTTCCGTCCGTATCTGGATTGAGCGCAACCGCATCATCACCCTGCGGGGGCCAAAGCTCCTGGCCCTCGCCGATGTGCGGAAACGTCTGGATGCGGGAACCGGCCCGGACACCGCAGCCGGGGTGCTGGTCTCGATCACCGAGATGCTGACGGACCGGATGGGCCCGGTCATGGAAAACCTCAACGACATCGTTGACGCCATTGAGGAGAAGGTCCTCGCAAATCCCGATGCCGCCCTTCGCCGTGAGCTCTCTGAGATGCGCCGCCAGGCCATATCGCTTCGCCGGCATATCGCCCCCCAGCGGGAGGCCATCCTTCGCCTTCAATCGGTTCCGGGTGAATTCTTTGCCCCGGAGCACCTCATGCGCCTGCGGGAGAGCGGCGACCGGACCACCCGTTATGTGGAAGACCTGGACGCCCTGCGGGAGCGGGCATCGGTGGTGGTTGAGGAAATCACCGCCCGCGCCTCCGAGCAGATTAACAGGACGATGTACGCTCTTTCCCTGGTGGCCGGCATCTTCCTGCCCCTCGGCTTTGTAACCGGCCTGCTGGGAATCAATGTCGGGGGCATGCCCGGAGTCGACAATGCCGGTGCCTTCAGCATTGTCTGCCTGATCCTTGCGGCGATGGCCCTCGGCCTCTTGCTGGTCTTCCGGCGGATGAAGTTGTTTTAAGGCCGGATCCGGAGCCCCAGAAGGGCATACGGCCTGAATTCGAGAAGGCCTCCCCGGTACCGGACATCCTTCATCGGCTCGCCCATCAGATCGACAATTTCCGCGACCGCCCCATCCGCCAGCCGGACGCGGCAAGCTCCCCTGCGGCCAAGGGTCTCGTTCAGGCGGACCACACACCCGCCGTCAGCGTGCGGCTGCACCCAGACAGGGATGAGGGATTCCCCGCCTTCCAGTCCAAGAAAGGGGCTGGAAACCGGTTCACTGCCGGCGATGCGGACCGGTTCACGGTAGAGCCGCTCAGCGAGAGCCGCCGGCTGGAGCTCCCGCGCAAGGTCCCGGTGAAAAAGGGAAACCGCTCCCCGGATGACCCACTTTCCGATGTCACTGTACGGATTTCCGTTGCGCAGGGTGCGGATGGAAAGATGCGTGTTCGCGCTGTGGATGAGGGCGCTTTTGAGCAGGCTCAAACCGAGGACTCCGCTTTGCGCGGTGAATCCGTACTTGGCCTCCGTCACCAGGGATATCCCCTCCTGCTCCCCGTCATCCGAGAGAACCGCCCAGCGGCTTCCCGGCACCTCGTACATCGCCTCGGCGCGCGGATCCCCCGGATGCTGCGGGCGAAGCGTGCTTCCAAACGGGGCCCCGAAGCGGGCCATTTTCCCGTTGTATTCCGTGGGGAAAACGCTTTTCAAAAGCATCTCCGTATCCTGCCAGTCGATTTCCCATTCAATCTTCAGGACGGGGGATTCCGCCTCGAGGACATAGCGGGTAACGAGGGAGCTTTTATCGGTCAGGGGGCGGGCAAAGGCCAACTCGGCACGGCTGGGGTTCGTTTGTTCCACCGCCACCCTGGCACGGCCCTTCACGCGGCGGCCGTTCCCGAGGGCCGGCCGGTCGATATCCCATGCCGGATACATGTGCGGATGGTCCGGATATATCCACATCTGGTTCGCTGGTTCGGGAAACCGCAGACTTCGTCCGTCCACCTCGAGGGAGGTGATTTCCCCGGCGGCATTGAAACGGGCCTTCAGCCGCCGGTTCCGCAGGATCCCGGGTCCCGCCCGCACACAGTCATCCGGCCTGCGGCCGGACCGGATGGAAGCGGTGGACAGCGGCGACAGCTCCACCAGCCGGCCGTTCTCCTCGATTGTCTGCGGAAGGGCCAGCGGGTTGAAGTGCCGGTTTCTTCGTCCCTTTCCAAAGGCCCCGGCGGCCGCCTTTTCCCCGGTCCGGGCGATCGACTCCAGCTCGGGAACCATCTCCTCGTACACCTCGCGGATCGAGCTCCCGGGAATGGCGTCGTGGAATTGCGCGAAGATGACCCGCCGCCATGCATTGGTATCGATGGGACCGCGACGCGTCACGGCGTTGGCGGCCTCCCAGGCCTGCAGGCCGCGCTCCGCGGCGCGGAACGCGGCCTTCAGGTCGCCGTGGGTCGTCTGCACTCCGCGATGGTACTCGAGGTAGAGTTCACCCTGCCAGACCGGCAGCTCCCCGCGCAGTTCCTCCAGCCGCTCAAAGAAATCCTCGATCCGGCCCCACTCGCAGCGCGGCATGCCGCAGAGGTCGCGGACCCGCCGGGCCCGCTCCAGAATCTCCGGGGTCGCCCCCCCTCCCCCGTCGCCGAGGCCGGTCGGGACAAGGAACTCGTTGTGGAGGCCCGCCTCCTGCTGGCATTGCTCCATCTTCTTGATCCCCTCGAAATGGACCTGCCCGTTGTAATCGCCCTCCTGGCTGACGTGGACCACCACCTCGCTGCCGTCGTGCCCGCGCCAGCGGAAGCTGCTGTAGGGAAAACGGTTGACCGTCCCCCAGGTCAATTTTGTCGTGAAAAACCACGACACACCGGTCTGCCGGAGGATCTGCGGCAGGCAGGGGCTGTAGCCGAAGACGTCGGGCAGCCAAAGGACGCGCGAGGGATCCCCGTCGCGCAGGTCGCGGAACCGTTCCTGCCCGATGACGAAGGCCCGGGCCAGGGCCTCGCCGCAGGGCAGCTGTGTGTCGCTCTCCACATCGGATCCGCCGGTCGCCTCCCATTTCCCGCTCCGGATCTTCTCCCGCACCTCCTTGATCAGTTTCGGCGAGCGCCGGGCCACCGCGTCGTAACTCGCCGGCTGCGAATAACCGAAGCGGAACTCGGGGTATTGCTCGATGAGACGGTTGGCGGTCGCGAAGGTGTGCACGGCTTTGCTTTCCCCGATCCGTTCCGGCCACAACCAGACCAGGTCGATATGGGCATGCCCGGTCAGGATGCCCTTCAGGGAGGCGCTCGTGGCGGAAAGGTCCCGGTAGATCCGTTTCAGCATCGTGGCGGCCGTGTAGCCGTCATGGTCGAAGGCGTCCGCGAAATCGTCCAGGCCACGCATGATGCGCCGGAACAATGCGGAAATCCGGAATATCGGCTGATGATAGCCGTTGCCCCGGTTCCAGTCGTTTTCGGAGGTCAGGAATCGGCGGTATTCGAATTCCATCAGGTCGAGCAGGACACAGAAATCCCAATACACCTGCCAGGCGGTCTCGTCGCGCCGCCAAATGCCGGCCCCGCGCAGGGTGCTTCCCTCCTCGCTGAGCTGCTTCCCGTCGTAAAACCAGATTCCCGTCCGGCAGCAGGTCCCCTCAATCCACAATTCGCTGGCTTTCCCGGGCAACGGCGCGTGGTGATGGGCGGCGTCGATCCCGTACCAGGGAAGACCGTCGGCATAGAGGGTGGACTCTCCCTCGTCGTCCCAATACAGGTACAGTCCCTCCTTCAGGGCCGCCTTCGGCACCTCGATGCGGAACCAGGCCTGCGCCCATTTCGGGCCCCAGACACGGGGAAAGGATTTGACGGCGGCCAGCTTCTCCTTCCGCGCCTGCTCGTAATTCTGGTAATCCTGCCGCGGCCGGGTCATGGAGATCTTCACCACATGGTCGGTGCGCTGCCAGATGTTCCCGTACAGCCGCTTGCGCAGTTCGGTCAGCCGCTGGGGAATCAACTGCTGGAGTGGTGTTTTTCCTAGCATGGATATGATGCCTTGGTGAAATTGGCGGGAAGGTCCACACATTTTGATTCTTCCCGGAAAATTGCGGAACCACGGAGCGCGCCGGCGGGCTTGTCCCGCCGGCCGCCATGGGCCGGAGGT